>JAFOLE010000211.1 GCA_017419465.1 Solobacterium sp.
GCGGCGCAGCTGTTCTCCGGTCACTTCCAGCATCCAGAGAGAATCATCAAACGGAGTGTTTTCAATCATGTCCTGATATTCCACGATCGGCCCGAGTTCCTCCTTCCGGATCGAGCCGGAGCCCATGAACATCAGGTCAAAACTGCTTTCATCCTGCAGGATGTCCGCATACAGATTGCCGAGTTCCGTTTCCTGATTGCGGCACGGATGCGTCAGCTTCCGGGCAAAGGTTGTCACGACCCGCCGGTATTTCTGATCCGTCACCGACCGGTAGGAATCCAGAAGTTCTTCCATTACCGGATCCGGTTCTGTGGTTTCCGAACTGATCGGCACACATTCCCAGCGCAGGCTGGTAATGCGGTGCCACCAGGTGTCATAGACAATGTCAAACCGTCCGATCTGTGAGGTACCCATGTAAGCCTGCACGATCGGGATGCTGTTGACATATTCCGGTTCGCTCATCGCGGTATGCGAATGTCCGCCGATGATCATATTCACGCCCCAGTCCGGATTCAGCCGTTCCGCCAGTTTCCGGTCTTCTTCAATTCCGATATGCGTAAGCAGTACCGTCATGGAAGTGTCCTTCGTGCGGTAGTTGTCACAGATCACGCCGACTTCCTTTGCGGCTTCATCGATATCGATGAAGCTTCCGATTACCTTTTCCGTCTTTGTGGAGCTGATGACCTCTTCGGTCAGAATGCCGATGAACAGCACCCGCATCCCGTCAATTTCCACATTGAGATACGGCTGAAACAGCCGGGTATTGTTCAGCGTCACAAACAGATTGGCATTGATCATCGGAAACCGCGCACACTTCTCCAGAAAGAGCAGATGTGCAACGCCGTAATCCACCTCATGGTTGCCAGGCGTCACGACATCCGGACGCAGGAGGCTGACCATATCAATCGTGGAAAGACCAAGATACTCCGAATCAATGACCGATCCCCGGAACAGATCGCCGGCGATCGCATAGATCACATTTTTTTCAGAAGCACGTACCTGATTGATATAGCCGCAGAGATACGGCAGACCGCCGCGAAGTTTCCCGTTTTCTTCCGACGGCAAAAAGTCTCCGTGCATGTCATTGGAATGCAGGAGCGTAAGCTTCTTCTTTGCCATGATGGTTGTCCTCTTCTATGTACCTTCATCATGCCATAAAAAGGTTACGTATGATATTGCCTGCGGCGGCAAAGAAAAAGGATGCCCTCAGGCATCCCTCATTCTGTGATTCAGTCAGTTACTCTCTGCAGATCGTTGTAGCTGATGTCGGTCGGAGTCTCACGTCCGAACAGCATTGTCAGCACGCTTGCGGTCTGGGTCTGGTCGTTCATCGCATTGACGCGGCCTTCCATACCGGAGAATGGTCCGGCAAGAATACGGACCGTGTCGCCGACTGCGAAGTCGACAACGACCTTCTTCTCGCTCTGGCCCATCCGGCGGAGAATGGATTCCATTTCAACCGGAGAAACCGGGAACGGCTTGGCGCCGCCGCCGGAAGATCCGATAAATCCGGTAACACCCGGGGTGTTACGGACGACATACCATGCATCATCGGTCATGATCATCTCAACGAACACATAGCCCGGAAACATGTTCTGCATGCGTTCCACCTGCTTGTTGTTCTTGACGTCGATGACCGGCTCTTCCGCCACAAGAATACGGAACAGGGAGTCCTGAATGCCCATGGATTCCACACGCTTTTCAAGATTTTCCTTGACCCGGTTTTCATGGCCGGAATAGGTATTTACGACATACCAGCGCTTTTCATGTTCATCGTCAATCACCGGATTGACTGCTTTCTTCTCTGTATCACTCATAGGTCTCTTACGCTCCGATTCCGATCAGACGCAGGATTCCGGTCACAATGAATTCGCACAGAACAAAGTACAGTGCGAAAAATGCAGTGAATGTGAGTACTTCACCGGTATTGTTTGCGATATCCTTGCGCTTCGGCCAGCGAACACGCTTGGCCTCTTTTTTTACACCGCTCCAGGTAAATGTCTTGTCCATCGTATCAATCTCCTACTTGGTTTCTTTATGAAGCGTTTTTCTGCCGCACTTCGGGCAGTATTTGTTCAGCTCCAGTCGTTTTGCGGTGTTTTTTCTGCGGTTTGTCGTATAGTTCCGCGACAGGCATTCGGAACATGCCAGAATCACTTTTCCGTCCTTTGCCATAATGAAAAAACTCCTCAAATGCCTAATTAATTTAGCACAACGATAACTTTTCCGTCAATCGGTATGCGACATCCTGGGATAATCCGTAACGATCTCTGTACTGTCGGTGAACCGTTCCGGCTCACACGGCAGCTCCAGCAGTTCCCAGACGCCGTCCCGGCGCTGAAACTTCATGATGCCGCAGTTGGGAAACATATACTGATGCGGATCGATCTTCCGGCGGATTTTCTGGAACTCCCAGATATCCATCCCGAAGAGAATCTGAAGCGTATGCATTCCGAAGGCGCCGTGCGATACAACAAGGACCCGCTCTCCGTTCATTGCGGAGTCCGCGATCATATTGAAGGTTCCGGTAATCCGCTTCCGGATGCTTTCTTCGGAATCGCCGCCGATATCGCCGAAGGAATCATCCATCTTGCGGCGGTCGTATTCTTCCTGGATCTCATCGATCAGATGCCCGTCCAGTTCCCCGAAGTCGATTTCCTTCAGCTGCTTCATCGGCCGGGCTTTCACATTGTGGCGCTCCAGCACGATTGCGGCCGTATCGATACAGCGCTCACTGCTGGAACAGTATGCACGGTCAAACGGAATCTTCCGCAGGGCAAGCTCTGCTCTGCGGGCATCCGAAATGCCCTTCTCCGTCAGCGGACTGTCACACGTTCCCTGAAGCCGGCGGCGCAGATTGAACATCGTCTGCCCGTGGCGCACGTAATAAAATGTCACTGCCATAATTTACTTCCTCACCCAGTCTTCAATCCGGTTCTTTCCGGCAAGCACTTCTCTGATTGCATCTTCCACGGAAGAAACAACCACATCCGCACAGGCCAGGATCTCCGGCACGGCGGTTTCCACTGCCGCACCGATGCCGGCCGCTTCCAGCATCTCAAGATCATTCGTATTGTCTCCAAAGACCATGGTCTCTTCCGGCCGGATGCCGAGGTATTCCAGCAGTACCTTCATTGCGGTCTGCTTGTTTACACCTTTCGGCATGATGTCGATCCACTGCGGACCGCCGCTTACCACCGAACAGCGGTCACCGAATTTCTTCTGCCAGTACGGCAGATGTTCTTCGGTCCCTTCTTCTTTATAGATAGAGATTTTTGAACAGCCCGGTACGGCGGAACAGATATCCGCTGCCATTTCCGTTTTCAGCCGGACCACATCCCGCACATGCGCAAAGAAGGCATCTCTTCCCTCTTCCACATAACTGCAGTCAAACCGGCTCACAAATACATTCAGCTCCGGGAAGCGTTTCACTTCCGTCACGATTTCCCGGCCAAGCGCCTCATCCATCGGGAAGAAACAGAGTCGTCTGCCGTCTGCGACCGCCCCGGCGCCGTTCTGACATACATAGGTAATCTCGTCCTTTACCGGCTCAAACAGCAGGCGCAGGTTATCGAGCTGGCGGCCGGATGCCGGCGCAAACCGGATCCCCTGTTCATTCAGCTGTTTAATCAGACCGCATACCTCCGGTCCAAGCTCCGTTGTCCCGTACGGAAGCAATGTTCCGTCAAGATCGGATGCGATCAGTTTTATCTTCGTCATACGGTGCTAATTATACAGAAAATCCGGAGGACGCATCCTCCGGATTCATATTGTGATTCAAAACTCAGTTGTTTGTGAGGTCAGCGCCGAAATACTTTTCGGAGAGCTCTGCCAGCTTTCCGCTGTCACGCATCTGCTTGAGCGCATCGTTGATTGCGGCACGCAGACTGTCATTGTCGCTTCCCTTGACGAGCGGAATCGCATAGGCAGTTGCCTCATCGAGCTGATCGATGACTGCGAGCTTCTTCTCACCGGTTGTAAGCAGGTAGTCCTGTACGGATGTTGCGGCGTTGATCGTCGCATCAACCTGATCATTGAGAACCATGGACATGGTTTCCGCAAGGGTATCGACGCCCTTGACGTCCGCGCCGTAGGATTCACCGATCTCCATATAGGTGGAACCGATGGAGTTGGCGGTTGTCTTTCCGGAAAGATCTTCGAATGTCTTGATATCCGCATTTCCTTCCTTTGTGACAAGAACGGTATGGTCATAGGCATACGGATCGGTGAAGTCATATGTCTTCTGACGTTCTTCCGTTACGTCGACGCCGTTGACAACCATGTCATAGGTTCCGGCGGTCATGCCTGCGAACAGGCCGTCCCACGGTGCTTCGATGATTTCCGCTTCCACACCGAGAATCTCTGCCACATTCTGCGCAACCTCAACGTCGAATCCGATCAGGTTGTCGCTGGAATCATGGAATGAGAACGGCTGCCAGTCTCCTTCAAGACCGACCGTGATCTTGCCGGCTTTCTGAATCCGTGCCAGATGATCTTCTCCGGATGTTTTGGAAGATCCGCATCCGGCAAGCGCAAGTGTGCCGGCAACCAGTGCCGCAAGTGCGGCAGATGTATATTTCTTCATATGTATGTGCCCCTCCTTATGTTCAGGATGTGTGCATTATACACACCGCATCCGATTTTTGGAAAACAATATGCTCAGTCTTATTTATGGCCCCGCATTTCCGGAATCGCCGCAAGGTCATACGGTGTGGACTGATAGACAAAATAGTTCAGCCAGTTGGAATAGATCAGATTCGCGCTGGAGCGCCAGGTATTGACCGGACGCTTCGTATCGTCATCGCCGGGATAGTAGTTCTCCGGCACATGGATCGGCAGTCCGGCGTTCTTGTCGCGGAGATATTCCTTTTCCAGCGTCTCGGTATCGTATTCCGAATGTCCGGTGATGAAGATCTGCGTTCCGCCGTTGGTGGACGCCGCATAGACGCCGGCCTGTTCGCTCTCGGCCAGGATCTTCAGTTCATCCACAGCGGCGATATCCTCCCGCCGCACGGTCGTATGACGGGAATGCGGAACGGGGAACACATCGTCAAATCCGCGGAACAGGATAGAGTTCTTATGCGTGATCGTATGCGGATAGACACCGAACAGTTTTTCCTTTAACGGATACTTTTTGATTCCGTAATGGTAGTACAGCGCGGCCTGCGCACCCCAGCAGATATGAAAGGTGCTGTACACATGGCTCTTGGTCCACTCCATGATCTCACAGAGCTCATCCCAGTACTCCACTTCCTCAAACGCCATCTGTTCCACCGGCGCCCCGGTAATCACCATGCCGTCATAGTTGCGGTCCCTGACCTCATCAAAGGTCTGGTAATAGGTAATCATATGTTCCGCGGATGTATTCTTCGCGGTATGCGTGCTCATTCTGAGCAGTTCCATCTCCACCTGAAGCGGCGTATTGCCAAGCAGCCGGGCAAGCTGGGTCTCGGTAACGATCTTGGTCGGCATCAGATTCAGAATCAGAATGTGAAGCGGACGGATGCGCTGCGATGTCGCACGCTCCGTATCCATGACAAAGATGTTCTCGGATTCAAGTACCTGACGGGCCGGCAGACCGGCGGGAATCTTAATCGGCATAACGGTATGCACCTCTCTTTCCGTTTTCTGCGATGGAATCATTGTAGCATTCTTCCCCGCGGATTTGTTTTTCTGCTCCCGCGTGATTCAGCATGCAAAAACTGCATGAATTATGCACGCATGTATTTCCACATATTGTGATTTTACAACGGCTTATTCAAGCCATTTCAGAATATTCATGCTAGCATGTAATGAAAGCGTTTTCGGATGTAACCGCTTAATTTTGTGAGGTTTTTCTCTTTGTTGACGGGGCTGTTTTCCGGGGGTTAAACTGCCCCCTGTGTTTTGAAAAACACGCGAAAGGAGCTTCAAAATGAAGAAATCAGGTATCAGAAAACTGATGAACGCAATTCTTTCAGTCGGTATTCTTGCGGGAACCACAACCGCCATCAAAGCGGAGGGATGGGAGGAATTCCCAACTCAGGAATGGACTGATGAAGCCACCTGGCAGGAAGTTCAGGCATACAACCCCTACTTCGGAGGATATTCCAACTGCACATGGTCCGCATGGCAGATCGCATATGAAACAACCGGCATCGCCCTTCCCAACTTCGGCGTCTCGGGAAACTGGATGAATGCCGCAGCCCGTATGGGCTATACGGTGTCCTCGACACCGGCGGTCAACAGCATCGTCTGCTGGTCGCACCACGTCGGCTTTGTCTCTGCCGTCAGTGAAGACGGCTCGATGGTCTACATCAAAGAGGGAGGTTACTGCGGCGGATACCACGAAGGCTGGTTCCCGGCATACTACCCTCGTTCGCGTCAGGCCCTTTACGGATACATCTGGCTCTGGTAACGATACAGACTCAAAGAATTGCGTGAATCACAAAAGCGCGGCTGCGGCCGCGCTTTTCTTATCTCTGTCTCTGATTACGGTTATTCGATCACACCGAGATGCAGGAAGGCATTGCGGATCCCATCCTCGAGAATCGGGGTCGTTACCCAGTCCGCCTTCTGCTTCACCGCCTCCATGGCATTGCCCATGGCGATGCCGGTTCCGCAGTATTCGATCATCGGAATGTCATTCTCACTGTCGCCGATGCCGACGGAGTCTTCCACCCCGGCGCCGTAGTGTTCCAGGATGCGGGCGATTCCGGTCGCCTTGGTGATGGACGCATTTGTGATTTCCCCGCAGTCATCAAAATCCGGATCACGGACCGTGACCGTCAGATTGAACTCTTCCGGAAGACGGCAGCGCAGCGTATCGAAGTCTCTGTCGTGCTGCACATAGGCGCAAACCTTGTAGATCTTTTCATCCGGATGTTCATAGAACTCCGGATAGAAGGCATTGTCGCTGACGCGGGCGCGCTGTACCTCTTCGGATGATGTAAGACCGCCGAAGTAGCGGCTCAGCACATCATAGCCGAAGGAATCACAGTATCCGCCGGCCTGTCCTTCTGCCGCATATCCCATGCCTTCCTCATGAATGATATGTTTGATCAGGTTCTCATCATCCTTGGCAAGCGGATGGTCATAGATCCGCTTCTGGTCCGCATATACCATTGCGCCTGCGGCGAACACAAAGCCGTCAACCGCCATGGTCAGGTATTTGTTGCAGCCGGCAAGGGAACGGCCGGTGCACAGGAATACCTTCGAGCCGTTTGCCCGGGCCTGTCGGACCGCTTCCTCCGCACT
This sequence comes from Solobacterium sp., assembly GCA_017419465.1. Classification (GTDB taxonomy): domain Bacteria; phylum Bacillota_I; class Bacilli_A; order Erysipelotrichales; family Erysipelotrichaceae; genus Bulleidia. The sequence goes on from JAFOLE010000211.1 coordinate 7,237, forward strand.
TTCGGGAATTCTGCCGAGCTGCGGGCTGAAAAGCGTTCCGTCAATATCCAGAAAAATATACTTCTTATTCATAATCCGATTTCCTCTGCGCTCATCATACTACAGGAGAAAGAAAAACACCCCGTTTTGTGTTCCAAACAGGGTGTCTGAGAATCAGTTCTGCCGGTTCTATCAGTCAACCAGTGCCCAGCCGAAGACGGTATCGTCTGCGATGTGCTCCTTCTCATCCTTCCAGGTGAGGGAGTTTTGTTCCGCACTGAATGTGAAGCTTCCCGTGCCGTCTTCATAGACAATGTTCTCGGATTCAACGGAGCCGTCCTCCTTGAATACGACGTCCTTCTTGACCGCCTTTTCATAGTTGACGGTGAGCGTCTCCGGATCGAAGGTTCCGGTCATATCCCACTCGGAGTGCTCCGCTGCGCTGGAACCCCATGTGATGTGGAATTTCGCGCCGTCCTTGTCATCCGCTGCGCTTACTTCAATGAGTGCTCTGTCCTTTGCGTAGGAGCCGACAAAGTTCATGATCGGGTTCTGTCCGCCTTCAGCCGCAGGTGCTTCTGCGCTTTCAAACGGTTTCTTTGCGACGGTTACCGTTCCGGTTGTGCCGTCTTCGTCTGCGGTAAAGCTGACCGTATAGCTTCCCGGCGCAAGTTCATACTCGACTTCCTGGTTTTCGCCGTTGACCGTCCACTCCGCAGCCGGGGTCTCTGTACCGTCCTGTTCAATACGGAAGCTTACCGCACCTTTTGTGACGGATCCTGCGACGACGACATGCTCGCCTTCCGCGACATCGATTCCGGACGAGGATTCGCTTCCTTTGTCCGCATTTTCCGCCGTGAGCTGAATACCCTCTTCATCGGTCAGCGATGTGCCGAATACGGTTGCCTCTGTTGTGCATGCGCCCAGTGATCCTGCCAGCATTGCAGCACAGAGAATCTCTGTAAATTTCTTCATCAGTAAAATACCTCCTGTTCATGCTGTGTGATACACACACAGCTTCTTATTATAAGTATTAAAAAGATAATTTAAAGCACGCATCCGCCACGAGAAAAGGCCCTCCCGGGCCTTCGCTCATTTTATTTGCCTGTTCGGCTGTCTTAGGGGATAGAATCTCTGAATCACTTGCTAAAGGGGGAGCAGGTGTTCAGGGCAAGTTATCTGCTTGCACCTTTATAGTACAAAGTGCTATACGCATAAATATGTCAAAAAAATGTGAAACTATGTGAATTAAGTACCCTTTTGAAATATAGTGTCAAAATTGGCATTATCGGAATATTTGTTGATATTTCTTGAAAAAAATATGCTGTACAAGTATATTTTTACTATTCATATCACCAAATGACTTCGGAAGACTTGTTTCAGGTCAATCACTCTTTCACCGTCGTGAAGGAAGAAAGGAAAAACATGTTCAGATACTTCCGCTGAATATGCATGGATTCTTCATGAAAAACAGGACTCCGGAAGGCCTCACATCCGGACAATGGGGTGCCGTCATCGAAGGGCTGGAAAACCGCCCATCCACCGTGAACGACTATCGTAAAGTCCTAAATCTGCTTCACTCCTACGGCAACGGTGCGTACCACATCAGTTCTCTTACCAAAGAGCAGGCGTCAGAGTACTTTTCGTATCTTGACCGCCGGGGAGCTGACGGGACGCTGTCCGAAAATACAATTCATCGATATAAGGCAACTCTCCGCTCGATCGGAACACGCATAGAGAATCATCCTTCCCTGTGGCCCGGCTACATCAATCCGTTCAGCGGTCTTGTCACAAACGAAAACCGCAAACGCACGGAATACCGGGCGGATATGTTCGCCGATCCTGCCGCGATTGCCAAGATCCGCGCCGTCATCCCCTCCCTTGCCAGAGAGGATCAGCTGATTCTGTATTTCATGATGTATCTCGGATTTACTCCGGCACAGATCCAGAATCTGAAAATCTGTGATTTCTTCACTGTTGCCGGTGAACACAAACAGATCGGTCTGCAGATCAGGAACGGTACATTTCTTGAATCCACCAGCAAATCCTGGAAGGAAAGTCATTACTACCTCGAGAACTATCCGGTGCATTATGTCCGTAAGTCACCGAACCGTTCGATCACCTGGGAATATACCGGCACTGCATTGTTTACAGAGGAGTTTGAGAAGAAGCTTCGTGAATTCTATGAGTTCACCGGCATCTCCACCGACACCCGCTCCTTCTTCCTTACTGCACGGCATCTGGAATTCAACTACCGTGCCATGCATCATATGATCCTCAATGTCTGTCAGGCAGCACAGGTCAGCCCGAAGGAGATCACACCCAATATGATTTCCCGCCACGGCATGATTCACAGCTACCTGCTCAGTGAGAACCGTGCGTGCGCACAGCAGCTGTCTGCGCTTGAGACACGCACGCCGGAACAGGAAGAAGAACTGGCCGCCGCAGAACGGAAAATCCATCAGCTCACCGCAATCGGTGAGATCGGATACTGGGCAGAACGCTATCCCGTTCCCCTGCAGGAACGGATCGATTCCGTCATCAGTTATCTCGGCAAGGACTTCCTCTACAAGGCAGTCGGGCTTTAAACCCAGACACAGAAAAAGAAGAGTGCTTCGGAAATCGATTGGTTTCCAGAGCAGCTCTTCTTTTTTAACTTGCGAAGGTACCTTCCGGTTCCTGAAACAGACTGATGATCCAGTCCGCATTGATGACCGGGAATGTGCTGTCATCCACCGCATACCGGTCCGCATCCTGATTCAGTTCCTCTTCGACCATGGAGACCGGAATCAGGAAGGACATTCCCTTGTCCGCCGTGCGGACATTGATCTTCATGACGCCGTTTTCGGTCTTCTGATAATCAATTGACGTAACATCTTCCGCCGTGCCTTTGCGGTTGTCGATGAATTCAATCAGGGAATCATACTTGGCCAGTTCCACCAGACGGTCGTCCACTTCATCCTCAAAGATCTGAATCTTTTCGACAAATTCCTGCAGGGTTGTCACTCTGCGCAGACGGAATCCGGCAGGTGCCAGCGGTCCGGCCAGCGCTTTTACGGTCTCTGCGCCGGGTTCTTCCTCCTTCAGCCAGATGACAAAGCGGTGGCGGCGGTCCACATAGACCAGCGGATACTGAATCATGAACTCCCGCTTGCATTTCGGGCAGGAGATCCGGAACAGATCCCCGCTGACACAGCGGTCCCGCAGATCCTCATCGGTATCGGCGGTCACACTGTCATAGATTTCGGTTTCAAATGTTTTTCCGCAGTACGGACATGTATAGCGGATCATTCTTGACTGACTCATATTCTGTCACTTCCTTTTACTGCGGACTGAATCACTGCGGGCAGCTCGGTCAGCGATTCAATCACATAATCCGGCTGTGCCGCAAGCAGCTGCGCGCGCTTGCCTTCATTGGACGGGTATGCGACAGTCACCGCACGGGCATTTTTCCCTGCCTGCACGTCCATGACGCTGTCGCCGACATAGATGACGCGGTCCGCATGCATGGCATCCTGTGCTTTCAGGATCCCTTCCGGGTCCGGCTTGCCCTTTTTCACCGAATCATTCCCGAGTACGACGCTCATGAATCCGTCCATATGGGCAGCTTCCATCAGCTCCATCAGGGATTTGAAATACCGGGTGCTGACAACCGCACAGGGAATACCCATCGCGCTCAGCTTTGCGAGCATTTCCATGGCGCCGTTCATCGGATGAATCAGGTTTCTTGCATGTTCACGCTGAAATCTTCGGTATTCCTCCACACACTCCCAGGGATCACGGTCCGGAAAAAACTCCGCCATCATCTTATCGAGGGCAGGTCCGAGAACGGCGATCCGGCGTTCCGGCGTAAACTCCTCCGGCTTTGCGTAGACCTCGAACACATGTTCAAAACTTGCCATGATGGCAGGTTCTGTATCCATCAGTGTTCCGTCAAAATCAAATACTGCGCCGACGATCTCAGCCATTGTTGTCACGGCTCTTTTTCATCAGTTCGGTATGGAGCCGCTCCTTGAATTCTTCGGTGCTGTTGTACCCTTCCTGTTTCAGGATGAAGTTTGAGACAGCGGTTTCGATCAGTGCGCACATGGAACGTCCGGGGCTTACCGGCAGCGACATCGCCGGAATACTGACGCCCATGATACGGGTAAAGGAGGTCATCTCATCGCCGATCCGCTCATATTCTTCACTCGCGTCGTAACGCACCAGATTGATCACAAGATCGATATGATGCCGCTTGGCTAGGCGGTTTGCGCCGAACATGCGCTCAACGTCGATGATGCCGATACCGCGGATCTCCAGCATGCCGCGAAGCAGCTCCGGCGCATGGCCGTACAGGCTGTTATGAATCTTCTGCACATCGACGCGGTCATCGGCCACAAATACCTGTCCGTCACGGACCAGTTCCATCGCGATTTCCGATTTACCCATTCCGCTTTCACCGGTGATCAGTACCCCTTTGCCGTAAACGACAATGAGGTCGCCGGACAGCGTTTCTTCCGGTGCCAGTTTCTCATCCAGGAAGGTGATCAGGTCGACCATCATCCGGTAGGTATCCGATCCGGTGCGGAAAATCGGGAAGTTGCGCTCAATCGCGACTTCCTTGAGAATCGGCGGAATCTCGTTATTTTTTGTAATGATGATCATCGGAGTCAGGCCGTCGGTAATGGAGTCAAACCGTTCCCGCTGTTCCTGTTCTCCGAGATGACTGATATATTCAATTTCCTTGTTTCCGATAATAACCACACGACGCGGTTCGGTCGGTTTGAAATAACCGGAAAGCTCAAAACCCGGACGGTTCACATCCGGTATTACAACCCAGCGATTGAGAGCGTCGGCATTTCCCGTGAGCTGTTCAAGCCCGAAGAAATCAACGATCTCCTGGATCATTACTTTCTTTTCATCGTTATCAACCATACTGCTGTTCCTCTTGTCCCGATTATAACATGAACATTGCGATCACAAATCCGCTCAGAAAGCCCCCTGCGTGCCCCATCCGTGAAACGTTCGGCATGAAGTTGATCAGCAGGTTGATTCCCAGCACGCGAAGCAGGGAAAACCGCACGGAAGGATCGGCCAGAAGCCCGAGTTTGAACAGGTATACAAGGTATCCCGCAAGCAGACCGTACAGTCCGCCCGAGATGCCGAGCGTCACCGTCGTGTCATTTCCTTCCAGCAGAAAGCTGAGCAGATTTCCGCCGATGATCGACGCAAGCAGAATCACCGCAAACAGTCCGTGCCCGAATACCAGTTCCAGTGAACTGAGGTTATACAGTGACAGCATATTCATTACCAGATGCCAGATCTGAATATGCAGGAAGCCGGCGGAAAGCAGCCGCCAGTATTCCCCGCGCTTTACGCGCAGCGGCATCAGTGCGCCGTACTTTACCGCCGCATCCACCGGATAGCTACTGCGGTTGATCAGGATGTACATGATGACGCAGACAGCGATCGCGGCATAGCTGACGATATTGATCATTGGTCGTTCTCCTTCCTGCGCTCTGCGGTCCACTCCAGCGCCTTCTTCAGGTACTGTCCGGTCCAGGAATCCGGGTTGGCCGCAATCTGTTCGGGCGTTCCCTCCGCAATCACGGTTCCGCCGTTGTCGCCGCCTTCCGGTCCAAGATCAATGATCCAGTCTGCGCATTTGATCACATCCAGGTTATGTTCGATGACAATGACCGTGTTGCCGGTTTCCACGATGCGGTCAAGCACGGCAATCAGACGGCGTACGTCATCGGTATGCAGACCGGTGGTCGGCTCATCAAGAATATAGACGGTCTTGCCGGTCGGCTTTTTCTGCAGTTCCGACGCAAGCTTGACACGCTGTGCCTCACCGCCGGACAGCGTTGTGGACGACTGTCCGAGTTTCAGATAGCCAAGTCCGACATCACACAGGGTCTGCAGTTTGTTTTTGATTTTCGGCTGATTGGCGAACAGATCGCGCGCCTCTTCAATCGTCATTTCCAGAACATCATAGATATTCTTTCCCTTGAAGGTGCACTGCAGGGTCTCTTCGTTATAGCGCTTGCCGTGACAGATCTCGCACGGCACATAGACATCCGGAAGGAAGTTCATCGAAATGACCTTCACACCGTCACCCCAGCACGCTTCACAGCGGCCGCCCTTGACGTTGAAGGAGAAGCGGCCCTTGTCATAGCCGCGCAGACGGGCTTCCGGCGTATTTGCGAATACCGCACGGATATCATCAAATACCGAAGTATAGGTTGCCGGGTTGGAACGCGGGGTCCGGCCGATCGGATTCTGATCGATCTGGACCAGCTTGTCGATATTATCGAGGCCCTTTACCTTTTCCACCTTGCCCGGATGCACTTTCGTGTATCCGAGATTCTGCTGGACGGATTTCATAAAGCACTCGTTGACGAGTGTGGACTTTCCGCTGCCGGAAACACCGGTTACCGCAATAAAGCGGCCGAGCGGGAATTTCAC
>JAFOLE010000212.1 GCA_017419465.1 Solobacterium sp.
CAGAGTTTCGTGGTTGTTCCGTTTTCTTTGAGTGGTTAGAATAGTAACAACCAATTAGACAAGCAAATCCCAGCATCTTCCAGATAACGAGAAGATGCTGGGATTTTGAATTTATCGTGGAAGAATTTGGTAAATCATATAGGGCTGCTGAATTCCGAAAAGGATCGTGATTCATTTGCAATCCTTTAAATTGATTCTAACAGTAAACAATTCTGTTGATGCCAAATGCGATAAATACTAGCGATTCCGCTTGTATTGGACGTCTGTCAGCACCAAATGTCTTAAAATTCGTTCCATCTTGGGCCATCGTTCTGCAGCGCCTTTCACCCGGAACAAATAGACGAACCAGTTGAGATATGACTGCAGATTCTCCATTCGCATACCGATGAATCTGTATATATACCGCTTCAGCCATGAGCACATGTTATTGATCAGCGCCATGTTCTGCAGATAGTTCTTATCTTTGGCGTTAGCTATGTACACTTCGCTGGTAAGATCCAGTTTCTCAATAAGCATGTTATGCGCTTTTTCACCGTCATGGACGAGCGTTGATCCTTCAACGATATGATCCTTGAGCGCTTTATAGATTCTTGTGGCTGACGGCTTTCCATGCCCGCATATAACAGCGTATGTATTCTTATGAATATCAATAGCCACAACAATACAAATCAGATTACTGGATAGCCCTCGTTTCCGCTTGAAATTATCATCGTGAAGAAGCGTGCTGTCGAACACGTATGTCTCATCAATCCAGACGCGGTCCTTCAGATACAAGTGCTCCTGATATCCATCAACGGTCGCGAATACCTTCTGGCGCCACAACATCGCTGTTGGATGCGATATTCCGCATATTTCTTCTGTCATTTCCAACGGAACGTTGAATGTCATGAGCGTCAAATAGATAGTCCATGTATCAAAACTCTTGTTGGCTGAATGGAAAATCGTGTTACTCAACAAAGTGTAATATTTACCGCATCCCAAACACTTGTATCGCTGTAATCCTTCCGGGGAGAAACCGAAAGATACAGCATTGTCGGATCCGCATGCCGGGCAAGTGGGAACCCTATCGTATTTGACAGCTAATTCTTCAAAACTGGCAACTCCGTATTTCTCTCTGTTCTTACGAACAGCAACGGCATCCTGTAGTAATCTGAAATCCTTGTCAGATAAACTGAAAACAAGGTCAGTAAACGAATTCTGTACTGACATAATGACATCTCCGCTTACTTAAGCAACCATCCGGCCGGAGATGTCGCCAAACATTGAGCCGAATGGCTGCTTAAGTATTTCAATATTTGGCTATCTCATTATAGTTCAGATGATTATCATCAACAGAATTGTTTACTGTTAGATTTTTGTTTTTCAAACCTTTACACCGGAAAACGGTTGGTTTTACCAGCTGCTGTGATCCGCAGTGCTTCTTCTGCCGCATGCAGGCAGATCAGAGAACCTTGCGGTGAACACCCTGCTCCGGCACAATTGCCGGTACAGTTTTACACTTGCCGGTGTCCTGCTTATCAGCAGTTTCCTTCCCAGTCTGCATACAGATCCTCACAGAACTGAATGTAGCGGATCGTTCCCTCCAGCGGATTCACCGGACTCTCCAGTTGTCCTTTGCGGATGCATTCATTGTAATGACGAAGCTCATACTGGAATTCATATTCGCATGGGAAGGTCTGTTTCACCGTGCAGATCCCGTCCTCAAAAATCATTGCCGTATCCGCCTTCCAGTAATCGGGAATCTCGATCCGGCCGTTGTCCAGGTAGATCCGCAGTCCGTTGTCAAACAGGATGTTCGTGGATACACCGAGTGAGGCGAGCGCATTGTTTTCAAGCCGGACAGAAAGGCTCACCTGTTCCTCCACCCCGCTCTCCCCGTAGGAAGCGGTTCCCGTGCACGATTGGATTCTGCCGCCGAAGTATTCCGCCATGCGGAAGAAGTATGCTTCATTGCCGTACAGCACCCCTCCCCCGGTTTCCTTCTGCCGGTTCCAGCCAGCGATGTACGATCCTCCGGTATAGGACTGATGAAACTCCATATAACGGATCGCGCCGAGGTTCCGCTGTTCGACCTGATCTTTTACAAACGCATAAACCGGAAGAAACGGCGTCTTAACGGCTTCCGTCAGAAACAGCCCCTGCTTCTCTGCAAGTGCAGACAGTTCCTTTGCTTCTGCGGCATGCAGAACAAACGGTTTTTCCATGATCACATGCTTGCCGGCAAGAAGCGCATCCTTTGCATAGGAATAATGCAGGCTGTTGATGACTGGTATATACACCGCATCCACATCCGGATCTTTAAGCAGATCCTGATAGTCCCCGTAACTCCGTTCTATTCCGAGTTCTTCTGCTGCTCTCTCCGCTTTCTCCTTTGCTCGTGAGGCGACCGCAATAACTGTTCCGTTTCCTGCTGCTTCCATTCCCTTCGCGAAACGCTTCAGCACAGAAGCAGTCGATAATACACCGTATCGGACGTTTTGTTTCATAGTTTCCTCCGCTCCGTTTCTGACAATATCTGTATTTACTATATCCGAACTGCCTGTCTTACTTCCGTTACGATGCTTTATATTATTCCTATTTATTCAACTGCCGGGACCGGAAGGACAGCCGGAAACAGCACAAAATCTGTTATGTTATAAGCATCGGAGATCATTTATGAAATACTGCACGAACTGCGGCGCAAAACTGCCGGAAGAAGGATTATACTGTCCGGAATGCGGAAAGCGTATTATCGACCGGATCGAAGTAAAAGAAGATGGCAAAGGCGGCCTCGTCTTTGACGTGCCGGAAGGCACTACGGTCACCATTCACGGTCCGGATGATCCGGCGTCCGCATAACAGCCACTTCACTATTCAGACAAAAACAGAATCATTTACAGAAGTCCGTATTTTTTGTACATCGCAAGAACCTGCGTATACATGAGACGGTTTCCAAGATACTGCCGATATGTCGCTGTCTTTTCTTTCCGCTGCCGTCTCAGATCCTCCATGATTTTCTGTTCCTCATCCGCTTTTTTCACGATGTCCTCAAGCATCGCCTCAAATGCCTGCAGCCGTTCCATACATATTCCTCCGCATTTCTGTTTTCATCATTGCATTTCAACGCATAGATTTCCATATGCCGTAAAAAAAGGAACTGCTGCAGATCCCTGCTTCAGTTCCTTTTCCGTTGTTATGTGTTTCAGCCCTGGCAGACCGGTGTGATCCAGCCTTTGGTATCCTCGATCTTACCCCATTGAATACCGGTCATGGTATCGTACAGTTTCTGGGTGAGCGGGCCGATCTTTCCGTCGCCGATCATGACGACATCCTTTTCGAACTTCAGTTCCTTGACCGGGCTGACGACAGCTGCGGTTCCGGAGCCGAACACTTCTTCCAGTTTGCCTTCATGGCCTGCTTTCATGACATCCGCGATCGCAAGCTTGTCTTCGATGACCTCATAGCCCCAGTCTTTGCAGAGCTCGATGATACTGCGTCTTGTGACACCCGGAAGCACGGTGCCGGTGCACGGAGCAGTGTAGATCTTTCCGTCAATCTTGAAGAAGATGTTCATCGAACCGACTTCCTCAACATACTTGTGCTCTACTCCGTCAAGCCCCAGAACCTGAGAGTAGCCGAGCGCTTCGGCAATCTCTGCGGATTTGATGGATGCCGCGTAGTTTCCGCCGCACTTCGCAAATCCGGTGAGACCCGGCGCTGCACGGATGTATTCATCCTCGACGTAGATGCGCACCGGCGCAAGACCGGTTGCGTAATACGCGCCGGACGGCGAGAGGATGATGCAGAAGGTGTACTTCGTGCTGGCATGAACGCCGAGCTGCGGCATGGTCGCAAAGGTGAACGGACGAATATAGAGCGTCGCGCCTTCGGTATGCGGAACCCAGTCCTTGTCGACTTCGACCAGAGCTTTTACAGCCTGTACAAAATCTTCCTCATTGATCTGCGGAATGCACAGACGGTCGCAGCTGTCCTGATATCTTCTTGCATTGCATTCCGGACGGAACAGCTGAATCTTGTTGTCTGCTGTCCGGTATGCCTTCAGACCTTCAAATACTTCCTGGGCATAGTGCAGAACCGAACAGGAAGGATCCAGTGTAAACGGATGATACGGTTCGATTCTCGCATCATGCCATCCGGTTCCGCCATAGTCCTTGTCATATTCCATGACAAACATGTGATCCGTAAAAATCTTTCCGAACCCGAGCTTGGTTTCATCCTTGGGTTTCTCTTTCAGCGTTTCCGCCAATGTGACTTTGATATTCAGCATTGTCTGCTCCCCCTCACTGTTATTTCATGACAGCGCCGTGATTTGCGCCGTCCACGAGGCGCGCATAGCGTCCGAGCCAGCCGTCCTTGATATTCGGTTCCGGCTTCACATAGGCAGCTTTGCGCTCCGCAAGCACTTCTTCTGTGACTTTTACGTTGATCGATGCGTTCGGAATATCGATCTCGATCAGATCACCTTCCTCAACAAGTCCGATCGGACCGTCCGCACAGGCTTCCGGACATACATGTCCGATTGCCGCGCCGCGGCTTGCGCCGGAGAAGCGTCCGTCGGTAACAAGCGCTACCGTCGTATCGAGTTTCATTCCTGCAAGCGCGGATGTCGGATTGAGCATTTCACGCATGCCCGGTCCGCCCATCGGGCCTTCATAGCGGATGACCACAACGTCACCCGGCTTGATCTCGCCTTCGTAGATTGCCTTGATCGCATCATCCTCGCTGTTGAAGACACGCGCAGGTCCGGTATGCTTCAGCATCTCGGGTGCTACCGCGCTGCGTTTTACAACACAGCCGTCCGGAGCGATGTTTCCGAAAAGGATCTGCAGTCCGCCGGTCTCGCTGTACGGATTTTCGATCGGGCGGATCGCCTTCTCATTGAGATTCTTCGCGCCTTTGATGTTTTCACCTACTGTCTTTCCCGTTACGGTCAGGCAGTCTAGGTTCAGAAGATCCTTCTTCGCAAGTTCCGCCTGTTCTGCTGCGATTCCGCCTGCCGCATAG
>JAFOLE010000213.1 GCA_017419465.1 Solobacterium sp.
AGGGAAGCTCTGAACCGGGCAGGCGTCAAACCGGAACAGGTTGACCACGTCTACATGGGCAATGTTATCCAGGCTGGTCTTGGACAGAACCCGGCCCGTCAGGCATCCATCAAGGCAGGACTTCCCGTTGAAGTTCCGGCAGTCACAATCAACGTTGTATGCGGAAGCGGACTCAACTGCGTGAACATGGCTGCGCAGATGATCCAGGCAGGCGATGCGGACATCGTTGTCGCCGGCGGTATGGAAAACATGAGCCAGGGTCCGTATGCGGTAATGAACGGCCGTTACGGCTACCGTATGAATGACGGAAAGCTCGTTGACCTGATGATCAAGGATGCTCTCTGGGATGCATTCAACAACTACCACATGATGATTACTGCAGAGAATGTCGCAGAGCAGTGGCATCTCACACGTGAAGAACTCGATGCCTTTGCGGCAGAGAGCCAGCAGAAGTGTGAAAAGGCAATGGCGGAAGGCAAGTTCAAGGATGAAATCGTTCCGGTTACCATTCATGGCCGTAAGGGTGATACGGTTGTGGATACCGATGAAGGACCTCGTCCGGGTACCACCGCAGAAACACTTGCGAAGCTGAAGTGCTGTTCCGGAAAGAAAGAAGGCGGTGTCGTTACTGCCGGCAACGCATCCGGTATCAATGACGGTGCTGCGGCAGTTGTCGTCATGAGCGAAGAAAAGGCAAAGGAACTCGGCATTACACCGATGGCTACCTTCGTAGCCGGTGCGCTGGGCGGCGTTGATCCGAGCATCATGGGTGTCGGTCCGGTTGCGGCTACTAAGAAGGTTCTCGCAAAGACCGGTATGTCCGTGGATGACTTCGATCTCATCGAAGCAAACGAGGCATTCGCAGCACAGTCCGTAGCGGTTGAAAAGGAACTCAAGTGGGATCATTCCAAACTGAATGTCAACGGCGGCGCGATCGCGCTCGGCCACCCGGTCGGAGCTTCCGGATGCCGTATTCTTGTCACACTGCTGAACGAGATGGTCAAGCGGGATGCCAAGAAGGGTCTTGCGACACTGTGCATCGGCGGCGGCATGGGCTGCGCAACAATCGTCGAACGTGACTGAGGAGAAGAATCATGAGTTTTGTGACATATGAGAATAAAGGTGCTTACGGCATCATTACCATGAACCGTCCGGAAGCGCTCAATGCGCTGGACTCCAATGTGCTGGATGATCTTTCCAAAGCACTGGATGAAGTGGATCTTGAGACCGTACGGTGCCTGATCATCACCGGCGCCGGCGAGAAGAGCTTTGTCGCTGGTGCAGACATCAAGGAGATGGCGGGTCTTTCCAAGGCAGAAGGCTGTGCCTTCGGCAAGAAGGGCAATGATATCTTCCGCCGGATTGAAACACTTCCGATTCCGGTGATCGCAGCGGTCAACGGATTTGCACTGGGCGGCGGATGCGAACTCTCCATGAGCTGTGATTTCCGTATCTGTTCCGACAACGCCGTATTCGGTCAGCCGGAAGTCGGACTCGGCATTACACCGGGCTTCGGCGGCACACAGCGTCTGGCACGTCTGATCGGTCCGGGCTATGCAAAGCAGATGATCTACACTGCCCGCAACATCAAGGCGGATGAAGCGCTCCGTATCGGTCTCGTCAATCAGGTTGTTTCGCAGGCAGAACTGATGGCAACTGCAGAGAAGATGGCTGCCGGCATCGCAAAGAATGCGCCGATCGCAGTCCGTCAGTGCAAGAAGGCCATCAACGAAGGTCTCGAGCTTGATATGGACAAGGCAATCGAACTGGAAGAGAAACTGTTCGGTGAGTGCTTTGAGACCCATGATCAGGTCGAAGGAATGACTGCGTTCATGGAAAAGCGCAAGGAAAAGAACTTCACAAATAACTGAGGAGAAGGAGATAACGAAATGAAAGTAGCAGTAATCGGCGCGGGCACAATGGGCCGCGGCATTGCGCAGGCATTTGCGCAGTGTGATCAGGTAGAGAAAGTCTACCTCTGTGACATCAAGCAGGAATTTGCGGATAACGGCAAAGCCATGGTCAAGAAGGGCTTTGACAAGCGCATTGCCAAGGGCAAGATGGCGCAGGAAGACGCAGACAAGATTCTTGCGAAGATTCAGTGCGGTCTGAACGATCAGGCAACAGACCCGGATCTTGTGGTCGAGGCAGCGCTCGAAGTAATGCAGCTGAAGAAGGACTGCTTCAAGCAGCTCCAGGAAGAAATCGTCAAGAACGAGAACTGCATTTATGCGTCCAACACATCCAGCCTTTCCATTACGGAAATCGGTGCCGGTCTTGCAAAGCCGGTTGTCGGCATGCATTTCTTCAATCCGGCTCCTGTCATGAAACTCGTTGAGGTTATCGCAGGCATCAACACACCGGCTGAGACGGTCGAAAAGGTCAAGGAAATCTCCGAGATGCTCGGCAAGACACCGGTTCAGGTTGAAGAGGCTCCGGGCTTTGTCGTCAACCGTATCCTTGTCCCGATGATCAATGAAGGCATCCAGGTTTACAGCGAAGGCATCGCAGATATCGAAGGTATCGATACGGCTATGAAGCTTGGCTGCAACCATCCGATGGGACCGCTGGAACTCGGTGACTATATCGGTCTCGATATCGTTCTTGCGATCATGGATGTCATCTATAAGGAAACCGGCGACAGCAAGTACCGTGCATGCACGCTGCTCCGCAAGATGGTCCGCGGCAAGCGCCTCGGTATCAAGACCGGAATCGGTTTCTATGATTACAGCAACGGCGGAAAAGTTGCGACAGACAAAAAATAATTCAGAAATGCCGGACGATTCTTTTCGTCCGGCGTTACTCTTCTAACAAAATAAAACGGAGGAACAGAAGATTATGGATTTCCAGCTGGACAAACAGCATGAGATGGCGCGTGACCTGTTCCGGCAGTTTGCCGAAACCGAAGTCAAGCCGCTCGCAATCGAAGTGGATGAAACAGAAAAATTCCCGCGTGAAACCGTCACAAAAATGCAGAAGTACGGCTTCATGGGAATTCCCGTACCGAAGGAGTACGGCGGACAGGGATGCGACCCGCTGACATACATCATGTGTGTCGAGGAGCTCGCAAAGGTCTGCGGTACCACAAGTGTTATTGTCAGTGCGCATACCTCGCTCTGCATCGATCCGATCATGACCTACGGTACCGAAGAACAGAAACAGAAGTATCTTGTACCGCTCGCAAAGGGCGAAAAGCTCGGCGCGTTTGCGCTGACTGAACCGGGCGCCGGTACCGATGCGCAGGGTGCACAGACCAAAGCAGTGTTTGATGAAGAAACACAGGAATGGGTGCTCAACGGCTCCAAGTGCTTCATCACCAACGGTAAGGAAGCGGATATCTACATCATCATCGCTTATACCGATATCGTGGAAGACAAGCGCGGCCGCAAGCAGAAGCGCTTCTCCACATTCATCGTGGAAAAGGGAACACCGGGATTCACCTTCGGTGTCAAGGAAAAGAAGATGGGTATCCGCGGTTCCGCAACCTATGAACTGATTTTCCAGGACTGCCGTATTCCGAAGGACAACCTGCTCGGTGTCCGCGGTAAGGGTTTCGCAAATGCGATGCACACCCTCGACGGCGGCCGTATCGGTATCGCTGCACAGGCACTCGGTCTTGCGGAAGGCGCGCTCGACCGTACCGTTGCCTATGTCAAGGAACGCAAGCAGTTTGGCCGTTCCATCGCACAGTTCCAGAACACCCAGTTCCAGCTTGCCAACATGGCAACGCAGATCGAAGCGGCTCGTCTTCTTGTCTATAAGGCAGCGGAGGCAAAGCGCACGCAGAAGTCCTATTCTGTGGAAGCGGCACAGGCAAAGCTGTTTGCGGCAGAGACCGCAATGGATGTCACCACAAAGTGCGTCCAGCTCATGGGCGGCTATGGCTACATCCGTGAGTATGAAGTGGAACGCATGATGCGTGATGCGAAGATCACGGAGATCTACGAAGGTACTTCCGAAGTCCAGCGCATGGTTATTTCCGGCGCGCTCCTGAAGTGAGAAAGGAAAGGCTGAGACAATGAAAATTGTAGTATGCATTAAGCAGGTTCCGGATACTGCAGGCGGCGTTAAATTCAATCCGGACGGAACACTTGACCGTGCCGCAATGCTGGCGATCATGAATCCGGATGACAAGGCAGGTCTTGAGGCGGCACTCCGCATCAAGGATGCTGATCCGGAAAACGTTAAGGTTACTGCGGTTACCATGGGTCTTCCGAAGGCAGATGCTGTCCTTCGTGAGGCAATGGCCATGGGCGCAGACGACGGTCTTCTGATCACCGACCGTGTGCTCGGCGGTGCCGATACCTGGGCAACGTCCTCTACGATTGCCGGTGCGCTCAAGAACATGGAATACGACCTCATCATCACCGGCCGTCAGGCAATCGACGGTGATACCGCACAGGTCGGTCCGCAGATTGCGGAGCACCTCGGCCTTCCGGTCATCTCCTATGCAAGAGAGATCCAGGTGGAAGGCGACAGCGTGATCGTAAAGCGTCAGTTTGATGACGGATACATGATGGTCAAGGCAAAGATGCCGTGCCTCATTACCGCACTTGCGGAACTCAATGATCCGCGTTATATGACACCGGGCGGAATCTTCGATGCATTCGCAAAGGAAATCACCGTCTGGGGCCGTGACAAACTGGATGTCGATGATTCCAATATCGGTCTGAAGGGTTCCCCGACCAAGATTGCCAAGGCAAGCGACAAGGTTGCCAAGGGCAAGGGAACAGTAGTAACACCGGATTCCCCGCAGGAAGCAGCGGACGCAATTGCGGCTGCACTGGCAGAGAAGAACATCATCTAAGGAGGTCAGCACGATGAGTTTAGAAGATTACAAGGGCGTATTTATCTACGCACAGCAGGTCGACAACAAACTGTCGAACATTGCATTTGAACTGCTTGGAAAAGCACGCGAACTTGCGGCTGATCTTGATGAGAAGAAAGTTACCGCAGTTCTGCTTGGTTCGGAAGTCGGCGGACTTGCGGATGAGCTTGCCGCTTACGGCGCAGACCGTGTCATCGTTGTCGATGATCCGGCACTCAAGGATTACCGCACCGAACCGTATACCCATGCACTCGCATCGGTGATCAACGAATTCAAGCCGGAAATCATGCTGGTAGGCGCTACTGCGATCGGCCGTGATCTCGGTCCCCGCACCAGTGCACGTGTAAAGACCGGTCTTACCGCGGACTGCACAAAGCTTGAGATCGGTGATTTCCCGCTCACACCGGTTCCGGGTCAGGAACAGAAACATAAGCAGCTGCTTATGACACGTCCGGCATTCGGCGGAAACACCATCGCAACCATTGCCTGCCCGGACAACCGTCCGCAGATGGCAACCGTCCGTCCGGGTGTCATGCAGAAGATCAATCCGATCAAGGATGCGAAGGCGGAAGTCGTAAACTACAACCCGGGCTTCGAAGAGAACAACTGCTATGTTGAGATCCTCAAGATCGTCAAGGAAGTCAGCAGCGTTGCGGATATTGCAGACGCAAAGATCCTGGTTTCCGGCGGACGCGGTGTCGGCTCCAAGGAAAACTTCAAGCTTCTCGAAGATCTCGCGGAAGCACTCGGCGGAACCGTATCCTGCTCGCGTGCAGTCGTTGACAACGGCTGGATGCCGAAGGAAATGCAGGTCGGTCAGACCGGCAAGACCGTTCGTCCGAAGGTATATTTCGCAATCGGTATCTCCGGTGCGATCCAGCATGTCGCAGGTATGGAAGAGTCTGATTTCATCATCGCTATCAATAAGGATGAGAATGCGCCGATCTTCGATGTCGCAGACTATGGTATCGTCGGTGATCTGAACAAGATCGTTCCGCTCCTCACCGAAAAGGTAAAGGCAGAGAAGGCAAAGAAAGCCTGATCGACATCTCCTCATAACGATCACAATCCCCGTTCCTTAACCGGAATGGGGATTTTATTGCGCAAACACACATAAAATCCGGGATAATCTGCCAAAATATAGTGCAAATGCACACTTTTTGGATTGACGCTGTTTATTGCGGCTGTTACTGTGAACGTATCAAAGTGTATTGCTGCGGATCATTGATAACGTGAGCGGAGAGGAAACTGGTATGAAAAAGCAGATTATTGTTCTGACGACAGGATTATGCATGCTTGCCGGATGTAAACAACAGACACTTCCGGAAGAACCTTATGAGGCGGTGAACTATAATCTTTATCCCGCACCGGAAAATGCCTATGTCGGGGATGTGATGCCGTATGTATCGGATGAAGGGAAACTGGAACTTTATTACCTGTACGACACTGATCATAACGGACAGGGGTATCATCCGATCTGGATGTATTCCACGGAAGATCTTCACTCCTATGAGGATCATGGCATGGTGCTGAACTACGGATTGATGTCGGAACCGGATCCGGCAATCGGGACGGGTTCTGTAATGAAAGACCAGGATGGGCTTTATCATCTCTTTTACACCGGACATAACGATGCCGGAAACAGCGGTAAGGGAAGGGAATGCGTCATGCATGCGGTAAGCACTGACCGCAAAAGCTGGGAAAAGATTCCGGAAGATACCTTCTTCAGCCCGGAAGGATACTCAAAAGATGATTTCCGTGATCCGGAAGTATTCTGGATGCCGTCAGAAGAGTGTTACTGGATGCTTATCGCCGCACGATCCGAAAAGGACGGAGGCGTTGTCGCAAAATATACCTCTTCGGATCTGAAAAACTGGGAATTTCAGGGACCGATCTTTGCGCCGCACGAGCAGTATATGCTGGAATGTCCGGATCTCTTTCAGATCGGAGATAACTGGTATCTTACCTACAGCTGGGACTGCGTCACCTATTATGCGGCCGGAGAGAGCGAGAACGGACCGTTTCATGCGCCAATGGATAATGTGCTGGACGGTAACGGATTTATTTTCTATGCCGCAAAAACTGCGGAATTCAAAGAGGAAACGCTCTTATGCGGATGGATCGGCCGCGCCGCACTTACCGAAGATTCCGGCTTATATCAGTGGGCTGGAAATGTGATGAACCACCAGTTGATTGAGAAGGAGCCCGGGATCCTGGGCGTGAAAGCGCCGGAAACATTTGCGGAGTATTTCACTGTCGATAAAACTGTCCGTATGGTCAGGAA
>JAFOLE010000214.1 GCA_017419465.1 Solobacterium sp.
AAAAATGTGGAATAATTATTGGTATGGAATCAAGGGGGCAGAAATTATGAAGAAACCTGAGTTCAATGGAACCGTAAAAGACAAGCGCAGAGAACACAAAACATTCGGCGGATATGTCGTCGAATACTTATATGGCGCAACCGATGCGGAAGGCAATCCGGTTGAACCGCGCGAAGGTGCGGACGACGGACACGGACGCTGGTATGGAATTGACTGTAACGGAGAATACACCATGTTCTCCTGGACGCATTCCAAAGCGGAAGGCGGTGAAACAGAGTACGGAACCGAATTCGGAGACGATGCCCTGAATGTAATGGCAGGCCAGCTGAAGCAGAAGGCAGACCTCTGCCGTGAAGCAGAAGAGATTGCGCGCAGTTACGAAGGTGACGACGGTCAGGAAAAACTGGATGCGGTCAAGGCAAAATGGGATGCCCTCAAGGATTGGGGTACACCGAAAGATGCAGAGCTGGCTAAGCGGTTCGGCCGTGCCGCAGCGGAATACGCACCGCGTGCGGAAGCCATCAAGGTAAACAAGGAAGCCAAGCTTGCGGTCCTTGCCAAGGTCGAGGAAATCGAAAAGATGGTCAACTTCAAGGAAGCGCTCAACGCAGTGCGCGGACTGAAGGATGAACTGTTTGAGATCGGATCTGCCGGTGAGGAAAACGACCGTGAATTCTCGAAGAAGCTCAGCGATCTCGAGAAGGATATCGAACGCCGCCGCAGAGAATTCTATGACAACCGCGACAGCATCCGTGCAGCCGCAAAGCAGAAGAAGGAAGAAATCATCGTCAGCGCCGGCAATATTCTGAAGAACGTCTCCAACTGGAAGGACGCAACCGATCACCTGAACGGTCTGTTCAATGACTGGAAGGCTGCCGGTTCTGCCGGACGCGAAGAAGATGACGGACTCTGGGCACAGTTCAACAAGGTTCGTGACGAGTTCTACGCAAAGCGCAAGGAATTCTTTGAGGAGCGCAACGAGAAGTTCCGTCAGAGCATTGATGCAAAGAATAAGATCATCGAGGAAGCTGCGGAGATCGCCGGCAAGCAGGATTACTCCCGTGAGAATACCGACCGTATGAAGCAGCTCGATGTACTGTGGCGCGGTGCCGGCTACTCCGGAAAAGAAGAAAACGATTCCCTCTGGGAAGAGTTCTCCAAGACAAAGGAAACATTCTGGGAAGGCAAGCGTGCTCTCGCCGTTGCCCGCTTCCAGAAGGAACTGGATGAGAAGGAAGCCAAGCGCAATTCCCTCGTAAAACAGATCGAGGATCTGGAATACCGTATCAACATCACGGAAAACCCGGGAATGAATGAAGGATTCCAGAGAGACATTCAGATCGCAAAATCCCAGCTCGGTGATGTCGAGAATGAGATCAGCGCACTGAAGGACAAGATCAACCATTAATGCATAACGCCTGTCCGAAGACAGGCGTTTTTACGTTATCTTTGAAAAAGAGCTCCCGGATGAGAGCTCTTTCTGTCAGGCTTCGATTTCTTCCGCGCCGGTGTCTTCGACCGGGGACGCTTCTGCGGTGCCGTTATGCAGGATGTTCATGAATTCTTCGCCGGTGATCGTTTCCTTCTTGTAAAGGAATTCCGACAGCCGGTCGAGGTCGTCCATATGCGTGCGGAGCAGTTCCTTTGCCTTCTCGTGCTGGGTGCGGACAAGCTCCACGACCTTGCGGTCGATTTCCGCGGCTGTCTCGTCACTGCATGCCAGCGAGGTATCACCGCCGAGATACTGGTTCTGCACATGTTCCATGGCGACCATGTCGAACTCATCGCTCATGCCGTAGCGGGTGATCATCGAGCGGGCAATCTTTGTGGCCTGTTCGATATCATTGGACGCACCGGTGGAAACGGAACCGAACTTCAGTTCCTCTGCCGCACGTCCTGCGGTAAGGGTCGCAATCTTGTTTTCCAGTTCGGTCCTGGAGTACAGGTAATGATTGCCTTCCTCCACCTGCATGGTATAACCGAGCGCACCGGAAGTGCGCGGGATGATCGTGATCTTCTGAACCGGCGCGGAGTCGGTCTGCAGGGCAGCGACAAGCGCATGTCCGGTTTCATGATAGGCGACCATCTTCTTTTCTTCATCTGTGAGGATGGCGTTTTTCTTCTGGTAGCCCGCAAAGACCACTTCAATGCTTTCCTCGAGGTCACGCTGGGTGACCGTCTTCCGGTTTTCCCGGACGGCACGCAGGGCACCTTCATTGATGATGTTGGCAAGCTCTGCGCCGCTGGCGCCGCTTGCCATGCGTGCAACCGCATTGTAATCAATGTCGGGATCAGTCTTTACCTTGGCCGCATGGACTTTGAGGATATCCTCACGTCCCTTGAGGTCCGGCAGTTCCACCGGAACACGGCGGTCAAACCGTCCCGGCCGCAGTAATGCAGGGTCGAGGTTTTCCGGACGGTTCGTCGCCGCAAGGATCACGACGCCGTTGTTGCTTTCAAAGCCGTCCATTTCGGTAAGCAGCTGGTTGAGTGTCTGTTCGCGCTCATCGTTGCCGCCGAGATTGCCGGCAACACGTTTTCCGCCAATCGCATCAATCTCATCGATGAAGACGATGCACGGCGCTTTTTCCTTTGCCTGGCGGAACAGGTCACGCACCTTGGATGCGCCCATACCGACAAACATTTCGACAAATTCCGAGCCGCTGATTGAGAAGAACGGTACGTTGGACTCACCGGCAACTGCCTTTGCGAGCATGGTCTTTCCGGTTCCCGGAGGACCCACCAGCAGGATGCCCTTGGGCATGGATGCGCCGATCTCGCTGTAGCGGGACGGATCATGCAGGTAGGTGACGATTTCCTGCAGGGATTCCTTGGCTTCATCTTCGCCGGCTACATCCTTGAACAGGATGCCGGTCGTGGACTTGATATAGACACGGGCATTGGATTTGCCCATGTTGAACATGAGCGAGGTTCCGCCGCCTTCCTTGTTCATATACATGCGCATCAGCAATTGTCCGATCGCAACGAAGAATATGACCGGCAGGACCCAGGAAAGCAGGAAGCTGACCAGCGGGGATGCCTGTTCACGGATCTGCGACTTGAATTCCGCGCCGGAATCATAGAGCCGCTGCGTCAGTCCGTCATCCTGCATGAGACCGGTCTTGTAGATCTGATTCTCATCGGTCTTCAGGGTGTAGAGGATCTGGTTCTGCACGGTATCGATCTCCACTTCCTTGATTTCATGGGCCTCGGTGGCCTTCATGAAGGTGCCGTAGTCGACTTCTTTCACTTCCGCCCGGTTGATGGCAGGAATCATGAAGAGGTTTACCAGCATCGTGATCAGCAGGACGATCGCGTAGTAGTAGATCATGGGCTTTTTGGGTTTATCTACTTCATTCATTGATAAAAGCCCTCCTTTCGGTTCCATGTCAGTTTAGCACACTCGCAGCAAGAGTGCTAACGCGATGCTTAAATCACATAAATTCACATCAATGGAATATTTGCCTGTTTCATCACTATGACCGGCGGTATTGCGCTATGATTCTAGTCGGATACCGTTCTGAACAGGAACGGGATTGAAGGGGGGAAAACTCTTATGAAACATGAAAAAAAGCTGATTATTATCACGGCAGTGCTGACGCTGCTGCCGGCACTGATCGGAATTCTTTTATGGAACAGACTTCCCGACCAGCTTCCGACACACTGGAATGCGGCAGGCGAAGTTGACAGCTATATGGCAAAGCCCTATGCGGTTTTCGGAATCAGCGGATTCCTTCTGGTTCTGCACCTTATGTGCACATTTATCACGATGTATGATCCGAGAAATGTGAACGTTCCGAAGAAGGTGAATCAGCTGGTCCTCTGGATCTGCCCTGCAGTGGGTCTGTATGTATCGGTTCTGACCTATCTTACCGCTATGGGTATTCCGGTCAATGCGACGGTCACCGGCTGTTTCTTTGTCGGTCTGATCATTTTTATCACAGGATATTACCTTCCGAAGAGCCGTTCGAACTATACCATCGGAATCAAGCTTCCCTGGACACTTGCGGATGAAGAGAACTGGGAAAAGACACACCGGATGGCAGGTCCGATCTGGATGATCGGAGGCGTGCTGATCATCCTGTCCGGAATGCTGGGAAAGAATGCGGTATATGGTGTATTCCCGGTGCTGCTCATCATGATCGGAGCACCCACGCTGTACTCCTGGATGCTGTACCGGAAAAAGACCGGCGGGCAGTAAGAAGGGTTCGGTTCAGCCGTTTTTGGTTGTATTTGAGAGGGTGCCGTGCTAGTATAACGGAAGAATCTTTAATTCGGCACAGAGAGGCCGGCAAGAGGACCGATTGATGATTGATCAAAGGGGAAACAAGTCAAGGGAGTCCTGCGGCCTGGGATTCCTTTTTTTGGGACATCCGGTCCAAAACGAAGATTCTGAAGGGGGAAGAATTGTATGAAACTGATCTACAGCGTTGAAGACAAACCGAAGCTTTCGCAGACTATTGTATTCGCGTTCCAGCAGATGATCGCCATCATGGCCGCTACACTGCTCGTTCCGATGCTGATGTCGAGCTTTCCGAACGAAGCCGGTGAAACGCTCTACTTCGATCCGGCTGCTGCACTGTTCGGTGCCGGTATTGGTTCACTTGTCTATATCCTGTTCACAAAGAAGAAGAGCCCGGTATTCCTTGGAAGCTCCTTTACCTTCCTGGGTGCCTATGCGGCGATCCTCGGTCAGAACTATGGCTACTGGGGTGTCATTATCGGTATTCTCTTTGCCGGACTTGTCTATGTCGTGATTGCCATGATCATCCGTGCGGTTGGAAGCCGCTGGGTAAACAAGCTCATGCCGGCAGTCATCATCGGCCCGA
>JAFOLE010000215.1 GCA_017419465.1 Solobacterium sp.
GCCGCCGCATCATCAAGAATGCCGGACTGCCGTGCAGCGCAGGATGAAACATGTTCCGGGGACCAGTGCGTTACTGCGTCGGGATCTTTCCGGAACATCCCTTCGCCGGAACACGGCGCATCACAGAGGACCGCATCAAAATATTCCGGAAATGCCTTTGCGACTTCCGCAGGTGTATTGTTTACGATAATCACATTTGCGGCACCACACCGCTCCATATTCTCTTTCAGGATCGAAGCCCTGGACGATATGATCTCGTTTGCGACAAGCAGTCCCTGATGATCGAGCGCTTCTGCGATCTGGGTGCTCTTGGAACCCGGAGCCGCGCAGAGATCCAGCACACGCATGCCGGGTTTTAGGTCCATTGCGGTAACCGCAAACGATGCACTGGGTTCCTGCGGATAGATGTGTCCGCAGAGATATTCCGGAGTCTGTCCGACATTGCATGCCGCATCCAGATACCACCCGTTTTCCGCAAACGGACTCTTTCGTCCGCAAATGCCGTCAATCGGCGCATTCGTCCGCTTTAATGTGTTGATGCGGATACCGCGGTTTGCCGGTTCTTCAAATGACTGAAGATACGCGGAATACTCGTCCCCCAGCATCGACTTCATTCTTGCAAGATAGGCATCATTCATAGCCGAAGCAGCTTTCTTACGGTTTCCTTATCAAGTTCCAGCTGCATCTTCAGATTATCCATGTTTTTGAAATCCTTTTCTTCACGGATATACTGCTCAAAAATCAGTGAAACACGTTCTCCGTAGATTGTGGAATTAAAGTTGAAAATATAGGTTTCAATCGAAACCGGCACGCTGTAGTTTCCGGTCGGATTGTGTCCGACATTGATCATTGCGCCGTACATCTTTCCGCGGACAAGGATATGACCGGAGTAAACGCCGATCCGCGGAATTACGTATTCCGGGCTGTATCCGAGGTTGACGGTCGGGGTATTTAATGTTGCGCCGATATGCCGGCCCGCAATGACCGTGCCATCCATGGTAAACGGATGACCGAGCAGTTCATACGCGGACATGAAATCACCGGATTTCACACATTTTACGATCCTTGAACTGGAAATCTTGGTGCCTTTATAGGAAATCTCTTCAATCACTTCGACCGGATAAGAGACAGAGCGTTTGAGAAAACCGGCATCTCCTAGTCCTTTTGCGCCGAAGCGGAAATCATATCCGCAGACAAGCCCTTTCAGATTCAGCTGACCGAGTACCTGTTCAATAAATTCATGCGGTGAAAGTGCAGCCATCTGCTTTGTAAAATCCAGGTAATAGATGTTCTGAATTCCATATTTGATGACCAGATTGTTTTTCTGTTTCGAGGTTGTAAGATGTTCCAGTTCCTGGGGCAGCGCATTGCGGATCGTGACCCATGGATCCGGTTCAAAGGTGATCAGTGCACTTGCACATCCGATTTCCTTGGCAAGTTCGACCGTACGGCCAATCAGTGCCTGATGTCCCTTATGCACACCGTCAAAATAGCCGATGCATGCGACAACCGGCGTATTCGGTTTATATTTTCGATCAAGTGTAATCCTGTCAATTCTCATAATAATCCCCTCTGACAATGATAGAGACCGTCTTCCCGTTTCGCATAGGAAGCCAGCACCTGTCCCTGTCGTTCAAACAGAACGAGCGGCGCATCATGATCCATACGGATCGTACGCCCGTGTATTACCGAATCGTAATCCGGCGCTTCCATGCGGGGAATCGAAGGATCCAAAACACGTTCAACCGGCACAAATGCCGGTGCGGATTCCAGTTCTTCCAGGGTGCAGGCCTCCTCCAGGGAAATGGATTCAATCCCTGTCCTGACAAGCGATGTCATAACGGCATATTCCCCGAGTTCCTGCCCAAGATCATGAATCAGGGTCCGGATATAAGTACCTCCGGAAACCGTAGCGGAAAGCGTCCATCCTGATTCACTGCAGGAAATATCCATCTGATCAATCATGACCGGACGGGGCTTGCGCTCTACCGTCTGTCCCTTTCGTGCAAGCTCGTATAACTTGCGTCCGTTGATCTTGACCGCAGAGTACATCGGAGGAACCTGCGTTCCTTCACCGAGAAATATATCTGCGGCATTCTGTACTTCTTCAACGGTATGCGGCTTTGGTTCCTGTTCCGCAGTAACCGTTCCCCAGATATCCTGTGTATCTGTATCTTTGCCGAAACAGAATCCGGCTTCATAGTGTTTGTGATCTTTTACACAGTACGGAAGAAACTTGGTATATTTTCCAAACAGCAGGATCATAAGTCCGCTTGCATTCGGATCAAGTGTCCCCGTGTGTCCGACCTTTTTTTCATGCAATACCCGCCGGCAGCGGCTGACCGCATCGAAGCTTGTCATTCCGGCAGGTTTATTCAGCAGTAATACAGCATCCATACCTTCAAGATTATATCAATATCCGCCGCTGATAACGACCGCATGACAGTGAAAAAATCATGAAACAGGTTACAAGACCTCTGCCTTGGTCCGGCTTCATGAAACACTCCGGTTGTGAATCCTCTCCACCTGATTCAAAGAATCAGATGGAGCTTCCAAAGCTTGTGGGCTCCGGACTTTCCGGCAGCTGATACAGCAGGATGCACAGACATATACTCCGAAGAACTATATATCCCATCATCCCCTAACAACAGC
>JAFOLE010000216.1 GCA_017419465.1 Solobacterium sp.
ATGGTTCCGCGTGTGCAGCGGTCTTCACAGCGTTTGTTGCAGACGGCACCGCAGACGGCCGGGAACGGGTTGTCCAGGCGGATCAGCTTCACTGCATCTTCATACCGGCCTTCCGCCGCCATACGGATATAACCCTGTACGGCAATGTGTGCCGGGCAGGCGGTTTTGCATGGCGAGGTTCCGGTGTCATAACAGTTGATCTTGTTGTGGTCACGGTAATCGGGATCCCACTTGTCTTCGCCCCAGACATTGTCATCCGGAAGCTCATGCATGGGATACATTACCTTGGATCCGTCTTTGCGGCAGAGTTTCTGACCGAGCTTTGCGGCACCGGCAGGGCATACTTCCACGCACTTTCCGCAGGCAACGCACTTTTCCGCATCGACATGCGCGCGGTAGGCGCTGCGGCTCATGTTCGGCGTGTTGAACAGCTGGCTGGTACGCAGACCGTAACAGCTTCCCGGCGAACAGTTACAGATACCGACGATGCGGTTGGGACCGTCAAGGTTGGTGATCTGATGGACATATCCCTTACGCTCTGCACGCATGATGATATCCATTGCTTCTTCACGGGTGATATAACGGGCATCCTTGCCGGAGGTCACGAGGAACTCGGCGATGTCTCCGACACCGATGCACATGTGTCCTTCAATGTCGCCGACGCCCTCGCCGCGGATGCGCTGTGCCTTACGGCAGGCGCAGACCATACTGCAGAAGGTATCGTATTTTTCAAGCCAGTGTGACAGATGCTCGACCGATACGGACTGGCTTTCTGCCTCAATTGCCTTTTCAACCGGAATGACATGCATGCCGATGCCGGCGCCTCCCGGAGGAACCAGTTTGGCCGCAAGCTCAAGCGGCTCCTGCGGCGCGAGGTTGAACATGGTCGCGACTTCCGGATGAAGATCGGGAAGGGTCGGATGTTCGACCATATACTCACCGCTTCCGACAACCCACTTCGGAATCAGATACTGAATGTGGTGATCCGCGTTGTCACGGTTCTGTTCAATGATGCCGATCCAGAGCAGATGATTGATGATCTTCTGCGCTTCTTCTTCGCTCATGCTGTTCCACTCGGCGAGTTCCTTTGTGGTACGGCCGACACGGCGCTTCCTGAAGCTGATCATGAACTTTACTTCTTCTTTTGTAAGCATGCGGTCAAGAATCCAGAAATCCATATGATTCTCGTGCATGCCGCCGGGAAGTTTGCGCGGGATGTTGTCAGTAATCATCCGGGCAAGCTTCATTACGAGTTCTTTTTTTTCAGGGTCATCGCAATGATAATCTTCCTGGGGAAAATCGCGCTCATTGACATGAATGCGGGGATTCACTTCTCTAGGCATGGCTGTTCTCCTTATTGTTTCTGTAACCGCTTTCGGATCCGTGTCCCATCTGACGGATCAGGCGGCCGATAATTGGTTTAACCAAATAAATTATAAAAAAGGGAAAGAATGGCAGTCAACCTCAAAACGGGGATGAACAGGGGCTTTGCCTGCGCTGACACCGTCTGGTAATTGGTCTGACCACATTCACGGAACGCGATAATTGCTGTGCACAAACGCGAACGGAGACTTATAATGAAAACAGAGATAAATCTATCGGAGGATAATGATGGATAAGAACATTAAAATCTGCATCATCGGCGGAGGCCCCGCCGGACTTTCCGCAGGCATGTATCTCGAGAAGAAGGGTTATGAAAACTAC
>JAFOLE010000217.1 GCA_017419465.1 Solobacterium sp.
CCATTCTTGCAGTGCAGGACAGTCTTTCGCAGCGTATACAACCTGATCGCCCCATGATCCGGGAAAGCGCACCAGGTGATCAAAACAGAGGGTCAGTTCGGGAAGCGGATGGTCGGTCAGAACCGCCTGGATCCGCTGCAGGGTCCGGGAATTCTGTTCTCCGAAGTAATGAATCGTCACGTGATAATTCTCACGCGGCGGATAACTTCCGGATGACCGCTCCTTCAGAGCTTCCGCAAGTGCTTCGGCCGCATCGGCCGCTTTCCCTGATATTCGCAATGCACTGAACAGTATCATGGTTATCGTATCTCCCCGTTGAACAGCTTCTGCACAAATGCCTGATACAGACCCGGGTTCTCGCAGAAGGAACTTGCATGAACGCCCTGTTCAATCATAAGCAGTTCTTTCGGACCGCCGCATTCAAGATAGTTTTCCTTCGAATTCTGCGGCCATACAAAATGATCTTCTTCGCCATGGATAAACAGTGTCGGAATCATATTCTCCGGCAGAATCTTTTTAGCGTCAGCGTCGGAAAACCGGAACTTTGCGAGCAGGATGCAGTAGAACTGCAGGAATTCAATCAGCGGCTCCGGCGGCAGATGAAACGCCTGCCTGCATTGCGCGGAGAGAATACTGCGGACGGAAGTAAACCCGCAGTCCGCGATGATTCCCTTTACCGCAGCGGGAAGCTCCGTCACCGAGGACAGCAGCACGGTTGTGCATCCCATCGAAATACCATAGAGAAACACCGGAAGATCCGGATGTTCTTCTGCCGCATAGCGGGTCCATGCCCGCACATCCCATTTTTCCTTTGCGCCGAATGTCATATAGGCACCTTCACTCTTTCCGGAAGCGCGCTGGGTGATAAACAGCACATCGCATCCGGCACTGTGAAGCCATCGTCCCTGGCTGGCAAAATCATGGAGTGCACTGCCGCGGTAGCCGTGCACGCAGATCACAAGCCGCTCCGGATGATCACAGCGCAGATACTGGCCGTACAGTTTCAGACCATCGTCCGACATGATCCGGACATCTTCCATGGTCTGAGATTCAAGCCACTTTACATCCGCGTCATGAACCGGCCGGTACTTCGCCCATGCGCGCAGGTCAGGATTGTCCTCCGTTATCTGCGGTTTCCCCGGCATCGGCATTCCTTCCCGCGTCATCGTATAACGGAAAAAGATCCATCCCGCGATGAACATCACAACCAGAAACAGCACTGCCAGCATAACGATCTGCATATGGCATATTGTATCATTATCGAATTTGTATCTGCTATGATTGTGTGGACGGAGACAGACTATGATTCAGATTGCGGTAATCGGACCCGGAAAAATCAGCCATCGCTTTATGGAAGGCATGAAATATGTCTCCAATGCGCGCGTCAGCGCCTTTGTATCAAGACACCCGGAGACCGTAAGCGAATATGCGGAACAGTACGGCATCAAGGCAGTCGGAAGTATGGAAGACATCCTTCTGAAGCACGGTATTGATGCGGTATATATTTCGTCGCCGAATCATGTGCATAAAGAACAGATCACCTTCTGTCTCGAACACGGCATTCATGTGCTGTGTGAAAAACCGATCGTTCTTACCGCCCGCGAGTACCGGGACCTTCTCGCACTTGCGCATAAACGGAACCTGGTACTGATGGAAGCACAGAAAACTCTCTACACACCGACCTATCAGGCGATCCGCAGCGTCCTTCAGGAAGGGACGCTCGGCACCGTTACGAAAGCGGAAGCCGGCTTCTGCCGCAACAGCAATCTTTCCGAAACCGCCTGGCGCATGACAGAACCCGGAAAAGGTGCCCTGTATGATGTCGGATGTTATCCGCTTGCGGCCCTGTTCGGACTGTTCGGATGCAGATTCCGGGAACTGGGACGCACCGAAAAATATCTTCATGATACGGACATCGGCGGGATCATCCGTCTTTCTGACGGGAAGCTGCCGATTACCGTGCATTATTCCATGGCAGAATCCGGTCTCTGTGATCTGAATATCACCGGCACAAAGGGAACGCTGTCCTGCCATGAATTCTGGAAGGCGAATTCCTTTACGCTTACCGTTAACGGAGTGTCCGAAACGCGCTCCTTCCCGTTTGAGAGCGAGTTCACCTTTGAGGCACAGCACTTTGTCGACCGCATTGAACATGGTGAGTCACAGGACGGGGAACACGAACGGATCAGTACGTCTGTACTGGAAATCCTTGAAAGATAACGTACAATGTTAGTACACTGCGACAGAAACGGAGGTACTCCATGGCAAATAAAGTATGTGATTTCTGTCTCGAAGAAGGACGCGGACTGTTTCATCAGCCCGAGCGGCTTCCGGACGGACACTATATATGTAAAAAATGCCGGAAGATCATTACGTCATATGATCTGCAGGTAAAATATGATCTCTTTCAGCTGCTTGTGACATCAGAGCCGCTCATGCAGGAGATGATGATGGGCGATTACCTCGAGCATCACCGCGCACAGGACGCCATCGCAAAATACTACCCGATCACACCGATGGTTCTTCATAAAGGCGAGCACGTTGTAAACATGCGGAAAGCCGTTATTACCGTAGACCGCGGAGATATTCCTTCCGAGCCTGCGGTAACGCG
>JAFOLE010000218.1 GCA_017419465.1 Solobacterium sp.
CGA
Source organism: Solobacterium sp. (assembly GCA_017419465.1). Lineage (GTDB taxonomy): Bacteria > Bacillota_I > Bacilli_A > Erysipelotrichales > Erysipelotrichaceae > Bulleidia. The sequence goes on from JAFOLE010000218.1 coordinate 4, forward strand.
AAGTTTACAGCGGAATTGACGATCTGCCGCAGGGAACGGCGAGTGATCATATTACAGAAGGGCTGCTTGTGCTGGAAGGCGGTGCCTGGCGCGGAATGTATACCCAGGGTGCGCTTGATGCCCTGATGGAAGAAGACATCAACCTGTCTGCGACCATCGGCACATCTGCCGGTGCCATGTCCGGTATGAGTTATGTGTCTGGTCAGATCGGACGCAGCGCAAGGCTGAATCTCAGGCATCGTCATGATTCCGGATATACCGGAGGCCGTGCAGTTATGCAGGAACACGGTGTTACCGGATTCAACTATCTCTTCTTCGAACTGGGAAAGGAGATTCCGCTCGACGCGGAGCGGTTCTTCAATCCGAAGCGGCGGTTCATCGCTACGGTCACCAATATTGAAACCGGCGAAACGGAATATATGGAGAAGGGAAAATGCCCTGATATCTTCCGTGCCATTCAGGCCAGTGCCTCCGTACCGTATGTTACGGAAGCGGTCGAAATTGACGGAAAACGATATCTTGATGGCGGGATTGCCGAGAAGATACCGCTTGATTGGGCCATGGCGCAGCCGGAAAAGAAAAAGATACTCATCCGCACGCGGGACCGGAGTTACCGGAAACCGCTCAGGTCAAAGAGCCGTGCCGCAAGACTCGAATACGGAAAACGTTATCCGAATCTGATGATGGACCTTTATCAGGAAGCGGCGCACTACAACATCCTGCTGAACCGGATCGATCAGCTGGAGGAACTCGGCAAGCTCTTTGTACTTGCGCCGAGCCGTCCGGTCACGATTTCCCGGTTTGAAGGAGACGTCGAAGAACTCGGAGCACTTTACTGGCTCGGATACAACGATGCCAAGGCCGCGGCTCCTGCGATGAAGGAATATCTGAAGGGATGAGTACTGCAGAGATAAACACTAAGGAAAATCAGGGATGGGCAAAATTCCGGGAAGGACAGCGTGACGCAGTCCCGATCGGACTTGGCTATTTTGCGGTGTCATTTGCCCTGGGAATTACCATGAAGAATGCCGGCCTGACACCGATTCAGGGATTTTTTATCAGTCTTCTGAATAACGCAAGTGCCGGTGAGTATGCCGGTGTTGCGATGATTGCGGCACAGGCTTCGTATCTGGAAACGGCGCTGATGGTCATTGCGGCCAATGCGCGGTATATGCTGATGAGCACGGCATTTTCGCAGAAGTTCAGCGAAAAGACGGCGATGATCCATCGCTGGATCATCGGCTTTGTGCTGACGGATGAATTGTTTGCGCTTGGAATCCGCCAGAAAGGGTATCTTGAACCAAAGTATTACTACGGTATGATGTCGGTCGCCATGCCAGGCTGGGCATTTGGAACGATGTTCGGTGTCATCTTCGGCGCACTGCTGCCGACGCGCATCGTCAGCGCGCTTTCGGTCGCACTGTTCGGAATGTTTCTGGCAGTCATTATTCCGCCTGCCCGGACAAACAAGGTCATCCGGAATGTTGTTCTGATTGGATTTCTGAGCAGTTTCCTGTTCACACTGATTCCGGTTATCAAAGACTTATCGGAAGGCGTGCGCATGATCACACTGACCGTTGTGATCGCATCGGCTGCCGCCTGGCTGAATCCGGTGAAGGAGGAAGAGTTATGAGCCGTGTAACGATACAGATTATTGTAATGACGGCGGTAACGTATCTTGTCCGAATCCTGCCGCTGACGTTGATCCGCAAGCCGATCAAAAATCGCTTCATCCGTTCGTTTCTGTATTATGTTCCGTATGTCAGCCTTGCGGTCATGACATTCCCGACCATGATCTATGCGACAAACTCGCTGTGGAGCGGAATC
>JAFOLE010000219.1 GCA_017419465.1 Solobacterium sp.
CATGTCACGGATGAAGACGGTACCGGATGCGTACACACCGCCGGCGGTCACGGTCTTGACGACTACTACGTCTGCCAGAAGTACGGCATCGATCCGATCTGCTCGGTCGATGAGAAGGGCTACATGAATGCGGAAGCCGGACCGGAATGCGAAGGCCTGTTCTTCGAGGACTGCTCGAAGAAGATCATCACCATGATGAATGAAAAGGGACTTCTGCTTGCGGTGGACAAGGTTACCCACAGCTATCCGCATGATGACCGTCTGAAGAAGAAGGTTATCTTCCGTGCCGCAAAGCAGTGGTTCTGCTCGATCGAAAAGATCCGCGATCAGCTGCTTGCCCAGATCGACAATGTCACATGGCATAACGAATGGGGTCAGATCCGCATGCACAACATGATCAAGGACCGCGGCGACTGGTGTATTTCCAGACAGCGTCTCTGGGGTGTTCCGATTCCCATCATCTACTGCGAAGACGGCACTCCAATCATGGAGAAGGAAGTCTTCGAACATATTGCCGATCTGTTCGGTGAATTTGGCTCCAATGTCTGGTTTGAGCGTGAGGCGAAGGATCTTCTGCCGGCAGGCTATACCAACGAAAAGAGCCCGAACGGTCTGTTCACCAAGGAATCCGACATCATGGATGTCTGGTTCGACTCCGGTTCTTCCTGGACCGAACTCGAAGCACGCGGCGGCGAGTTCCCGTGCGACATCTACTTCGAGGGAAGTGATCAGTACCGCGGATGGTTCAACTCCTCGCTGATCGTCGGCACTGCCGTCAAGGGCAGAGCACCGTACAGGGAAGTACTCAGCCATGGTTATGTCTGTGACTCCAAGGGTGAGAAGATGTCCAAGTCCATTGGAAACGTCGTCAATCCGCTCGACATCATCAACAAGAACGGCGCTGACGTATTCCGTCTGTGGGTCATGGTCTCCGACTTCAAGCAGGATCTGCGTCTTGGCGATTCCAACATCAAGCAGGTCAGTGACCAGTACCGCAAGATCCGCAACACCTTCCGGTTCCTGCTCGGAAACATCAATCCGGCAGACTTCGATCCGAAGAAGGATATGGTCGCTTATGACGATCTCACCGCGGCAGACAAGTACATTCTGGTCCGCCTCAATGAGGTTGTTGCACAGGTCCGCGAGGACATCCTGAAGTACGACTATGTCGCAGTAAACAAGAACCTCATGAACTTCATGGTCAATGAGCTGAGCTCCTACTACTGTGACTTCACAAAGGACATCCTGTACTGCAGCGCGAAGAATGACAAGCGCCGCCGTCAGGTACAGTCCGTCTACTGGCAGTGCACCGATGCGCTGGTACGCATGTGGGCACCGTTCCTCTGCTATACCGCTGAGGAAGTATGGAAGTTCTTCGGCAATGACGAAGCGGAATCCGTACATTACCTGCATCTGCCGGAAGTGAAGGAATATGCGGACAGCGAGGAAATCAAAGCGCAGTTTGAAACTCTGCTGGAAGTTCGTTCCGTTGTCACAAAGGCACTCGAAGATGCCCGCAACGAGAATCTGATTCACTCCGCACAGGAAGCTGCGGTTGAGCTCTCCTGCACGGAAGCGGATGCGGCACTGCTCGAGAAGGGTCTCGGAAGCGATCTTGCACAGTGGCTGATCGTCTCTGCGGCGGATGTAAAGCCGGCGGAAACACGCTCCGCAGTAATCCGCAAGGCATCCGGCACCAAGTGCCCGCGCTGCTGGAACTACAGCGAAGATGCGGACAGCGAAGGCCTCTGCCCGCGCTGCCGTGCTGTACTCAACGGCTGACTGCACGCATGATTCAACGCCGGTCCTGAAAACGGGCCGGCGTTTTCAACAGAACACATCAATGGAAGGGAGAAGGATTCATGGAAGAACGGACAAGACGTATTCTGATGAGCGCGGCCGGGGTAGCGCTATGCGGCTTCAGTGTCGGCATGTTCAAATATGCCTCGCTCGGCATTGATCCGTTTCAGAATCTGATGGCAGGACTGAACGCGGTGATTCCAATCCGCTTCGGCACGCTGTACATGATCGTCAATGCACTTCTGCTTGTCTTTGCGCTGCTTTCCGACCGTACGAAGATCGGAATCGCGACATTCATCAATCTGTTTTTCCTCGGCTACATCGTGGATTTCGGCATCGCGGTCTGTCAAAGCCTGTTTCCGCAGCCGTCGTTACCCATGCGCGTACTGATTCTTGCGGCGGGGCTGGTTCTGCTATGCATGTCTTCTTCGCTGTACATGACCGCAGATCTTGGCGTATCCACCTATGACGCAATTGCGCTTGTCTGGGCGGACCTTCAGAAAACGCTGCCGTTTTCCATCTGCCGGGTGATCACCGATGCGGCATGCATTCTGCTCGGTGCGCTGCTTACCGTACTGAGCGGAAAAACCGAAGGACTGGTCGGCGGCGTCATCGGTATCGGCACCATTATCACGGCATTCTTCATGGGACCGCTGATCAGCTGGTTCAATGTGCACCTGTCAGAACCGATGCGGCATGGCCGGCAATCAGAATAATAAAAAAGGAGAACTTCCGTATCATTCGTGATATGGATGAAGGTTCTCCTTTTATTCTGGTTATTCCGGATCGAGTACGGTCAGGATCGGGCAGTGATCACTCGGGAAGACGCCCATATACATGCCGGAGATGATTTCGGATTTGAGCACCGGCACGGTCTTTGTCACAAGGATGTGATCGATCGGACGGTAACGGGATGCGCCGGCCTGAATGAAGTTGCGGATCGTGCTTCTGCCGTCATCCGGCACGGTATCCTGAAGGAAAAGTTCCGGATCATCGGTCAGTTTCTGCAGGGCATCTGCCGGGAAACTGCAGTTGAAGTCTCCGGTCACGATCGTGAATTCGCCGGCTCTGTGTTCGTTCAGAATGCGCCGCAGCACTTCTGCCTGTTTTGTGCGCACATGCGGAATCAGATGGTCGAGATGGGTATTTGCGAACAGGAAGTGCATCCCGGTTTCGTTATCCTCCAGCTCTGCCAGTGTGACGATGCGCGGAAACATCGAGCCCGGAAACTTACTGCCGGGTACTTCCGGCGTATCGGAGAGCCAGACTGTCTTTCCGCTGATGAAGCGGAAGCGCGTCTTGCGGTACAGCACACAGCAGCGCTCATCTGCCGGGCGGATGCTCTCTCTGCGCTTTCCGTAGAAGGCGTAGGTGTCGGACATGCCGGGCAGTTTATGAATCATGTCATCCGTCAGTTCCTGCACGCCGATGAGATCGGGATTGTGAAATGCGACCATCGCGTCAATGGAACGGACTCTTGCGTCAAACGCGGAGGACCGCAGGCTGTTCTGGATATTCAGTGTCATCACGTTCAGTTCTGTCATGGTATATTCCTCCGCATGCATTATAACTGATTGTCAGTTCGGATTAAAATCGGATCAGAAACGAATTGCCTTGAACTGTTCCCACGGAAGTTCCGCTTTTCCGAAGTGACCGTAGTTGGTTGTGGAACGGTAGATCGGACGCTTCAGGTCAAGCTCCCGGATAATAGAGGAAACAGAGAAATCAAAGTTGTCCATGATAATGGCAAGCAGCGCATCATCATCCATGATGCCGGTGCCGAAGGTGTTGATGTTTACGGAAACCGGACGCGGTTCTCCGATCGCATAGGACAGCTGAAGCTGTGCACGAAGGGCAAGGCCGTTGGCGACGATGTTGCGGCAGACATAGCGGGCATAGTATGCGGCAGAGCGGTCTACCTTGGTCGGATCCTTTGAGGAAAAGCATCCGCCGCCGATTGGCGCATAGCCGCCGTAGCTGTCCACAACGATCTTCCGTCCCGTGGTGCCGCTGTCACCCCAGCTTCCGCCGATGGTGAAGGAACCGGACGGATTGATCAGATATTTTGTATTCTCATCCACCATGGACGCATCCACGACAGGGCGGATCACCTCATCCATGATCAGCGTCTTCAGATTTTCCTGGGAAATATCCTCGGAGTGCTGGGTGCTGACAACGATCGTATCGATCCGCTTCAGAACATCGTCTTCATATTCTGCGGTCACCTGGACTTTTCCGTCCGGACGCAGACGGCTGTCACTGCGGCGGACTTCCTCAAGACGCCGTGCCAGACGGTGGGCGCAGTCAATCGCAAAGGGCATGAAGCTGATTGTCTCATTGGACGCATAGCCGAACATGATGCCCTGATCGCCGGCGCAGATTTCATCGCGGGAAACCGCACGGTTGATTTCCGGACTCTGCCGGTTCACCTTGGTGATGACGTTGTAGTCTTCCGTATAGCCGATTTCCTTCAGCACGCCTTTTGCGATGGCTTCGTAGTCAAGCTCCGCATCGGTGCCGGCTTCGCCGAAGATAAAGATCAGATCATCCTTGATGGATGCCTCGACTGCCATGTGGGCATCAGGATCCTGACGCAGCGCTTCGTCGAGAATGGAATCCGCGATCAG
>JAFOLE010000220.1 GCA_017419465.1 Solobacterium sp.
GCGATGATTACATCATCCGCAACACTGATGTTGTTAACCGGCTCTTCTTCCTTCTTCTTCAAAAAATCAAACAGTCCCATAATTCATTATTCTCCTTTATACCTGAACTTAGTTTCGGTTCCTTTGCAATTCTGTTCATGCCGTATTGATCCGGCGCTGACGTAATCGCATTCTTCATAAATGCACAGAATGCACTGTCTGTTAGTAATAAAATATCATATATTTCCGCGCTGTGAATCCGGTTCCGAATCAAAAGAAAAATCCGTCCCTGCGGACAGATTCTTTCAATCAGAATTTAAATGGATTTTTGCCGGGCTTTCCGTAGCGCATCTGCGGGTTCCGCTTCATCTGCTCTTCCATATCACCCATCATGCGGCTCAGGTTCTCTTCATTCAGGGAGCCTTTCTTCTGCATGTTTCCGATCGCACCCATCATCTTCTTCATCTTCTCAAACTGATTGATGAGCCGGTTGACTTCGGTGACGGTTGTGCCGGAGCCCGCCGCAACGCGTTTCTTCATCGATCCGCGCATTCTGGAAGGATCGATGCGCTCTGCCTTTGTCATGGACTGAATGATTGCCTTGGTTTTCTTCAGGGAATCATTTGCCTTGTTTTCATCGATCATATCCGCAAACTGTCCGTATCCCGGCAACATCTTCAGAATGCCGCTGAGCGGACCGAGTTTCTGGAACTGTTCCAGCTGACTCAGCATGTCATCCATGGTGAATACGCCGTCCATCATCCGCTGTGCGGTGCGTTCAGCTTCTTCCATGTCCAGTTTTTCCTGGGCCTTCTCAACGAGTGAAACAACGTCTCCCATGCCGAGGATCCGGTCTGCCATACGGTCCGGATAAAAGGCATCCATGTCATCGATCTTTTCGCCTTCACCGACAAACTTGACCGGCAGTCCGGTAATCGCCTTGACGGAGAGCACACCGCCGCCGCGGCTGTCGCCGTCAAACTTCGTGACGACAAGCCCGGTGAGCGGAAGCTGATCCGCGAAGGATTTTGCGACATTGACGATATCCTGACCGGTCATCGCATCAACGGTCAGAAGGATTTCATCCGGAGAAACCGCAGCGTTGATATCCGCAAGTTCCTGCATGAGTTCTTCGTCAATGTGGAGACGGCCGGCGGTATCGATCAGGACGGTATCATAACCGTTTGCCTTTGCATATTCGACGCCCTGCTTTGCGGTTTCCAGCGCCTTGACTTCCGTGCCGAGCGAGAAGACTTCCGTATCGATGGACGCACCGAGGGTTTTCAGCTGATCGATCGCAGCCGGACGGATAATGTCGGCCGCAATCAGCATCGGCTTACGGTTGTATTTGGTTTTGCAGAGACGGGCGATCTTTGCGGCACTGGTTGTTTTACCGGTTCCCTGCAGACCGACCATCATGATGATGGTCATGCCGTCTTCCTTGAAGTTCAGTCCTGCCTGTTCTTCGCCGAGGAGTGTAATGATCTCGTCATGAACGATCTTGACGAGCATCTCACCCGGTTCAACAGAATTCAGAACATCCTCACCTCTCGCCTTGTCACGGACGTGATTCAGGAAGTCCTTGACGACGCGGTAGTTAACATCTGCCTCAAGGAGTGCAAGCCGCACTTCTTTCAGCATATCCTCCATGTTGGCATCGGTCAGTTTTCCCTTTCCGATGATATTCCGCATGGTTTTATTCAGACGATCACTTAATGAATCAAATGCCATAGTTACATCTCCTGTGGTTAATCAACACTACTATATTAACAAAAAGCATTGTGAGTCACACATGAAAAAGACCCGCCGGAGCGGATCCTGTGTTCCGATACAGGCAGGAATAATCTGTGTCCTTAGCTCAGGCCGGATTCAATCCCCGCAGATAATCGACATGTTCTGCGATCACCTCGCAGAAATAATAGGTTCTGTCTTCCTTCTGGACCATCCGTCCGCTGAGTCTTCCGCGCACGGCGATCATGGATCCCGGTTTTAGGATGGAGCGGGCCTGTTCCGCCTCGCCGCGCCAGAGCGTAATGTTGAATACATCCGTTCCGATCGTTCCGTCTTCATCCCGGAAGTTGCGGTCACTCTCCACCAGCATCGAGGCAACGACATTTCCTTTCGCGGTTTTGCGGATCTCGGGAACTTCCATCACTCTTCCCACTACTACACATTCATTCACGTCAGTAATCTCCTTTCACATGTGGACTGTACCTGTATTATTCCAATGCGAAAGAAGTACCCGCAAACCGGCATTTCCGGCCAATTCTGTGTCACCGTGCCATTTTTATCTTAAGGAAAAACTGGCACGTTTATTGTTCCGGTGCCAGTTTTACGCAGGAAATGTACAATTTTCCGATTTTGTTAAGTATTTCAAGACATACCGCGGAATTCAGCCGTTCGATCAGGGTCACCTCATCAAACTGATTGATGGACCGGAGAATTCCGCGTCCCCAGGAAGCCGCCATATCCATCGGATGATCGAAGGAACGCACGGCCGCGCCGATGACCCGGCACTTCATCTGCCGGATCTCCGCCTCGCTGATTCCGTGTTTCTGAAGACAGGTAAACTGTTCTGTCACAAACTCCCGCAGCTTCTGCGGATCATCGGTCGTGTCTTCAAAGTAGATAAACGCAAAGTCCCGGTTGTATTCCACCTCATAGCCAAAATACGGTGTAATGCGCTTTTCGTCGATCCATTTCTGATAGGCAGGATTTACGGCCGTAAACTGACGTTCCAGCGCAAAGCGAAGCGCCCATTCATACAGAACCATCGTCTGTGCATTCTGCCCGTCCGGCAGAAGCTTGATGATCACTGCGCTCTTGGGCTGTTCGATATCCATCAGGAACTCGTCATATTCCCGTTCCACTTCCGGTGCTTCCGGCGTGATCCACCGCCGCATCGGCACTGCCGGCGCAAACTGCTTTGCGGACTGATTGCGTTCCGCAATCTCGATCAGATCCTCGTCCGGATGCGGTGTCACCGCAATCAGTGTCATGTTGGACGGATGATAGTTTTTCGCATACGCCTCCCGCAGACCTGCTTCCGTGATCCGGCCAATGGACTTTTCCGTTCCGACGATATCTGTGCGGAGCGGATGCGTGCGGTAGATGGACCGCATGCTTTCAAGAAACAGCCGGGCATCCGGATCCTGCTGGTAGGTCGCATATTCCTCAAGAATGATCGGCTTCTCCTTTTCGACCGAAGCCGGTGTGATTGAAAGATCCTGAACAAAGTCCAGCAGAAGATTGAGCGGTGCGGAAATCTCTTCCGCCGGTGTCGTGAAATAGTAAACGGTGGAATCGTAGGACGTATAAGCATTGACGTTCGCCCCAAACCGGCTGAACGTGCGCATGACGTCTTCCTGTCCCGACTCAAACAGCTTGTGTTCCAGAAAATGCGCCGTTCCGGGTTCATAAAAACTGCGCTTTCCGGACGCATCATCCTGATACCAGTCC
>JAFOLE010000221.1 GCA_017419465.1 Solobacterium sp.
GACAGAAGAGGTATACATTATGGCTGTAATTCTTGTCAGTTCCTGTCTGCTTGGCTGTAACTGCCGCTACAAAGGCGACGGCTGCCGCAATGAACGCGTTCTGAAGCTGAAAGACTCACATACGCTGATTCCGGTCTGTCCCGAACAGATGGGCGGCCTTGAAACGCCGCGCAATCCAAGTGAGCGGGTCAATGACAAGGTCCTGTCCAATGCCGGAAGAGATGTGACGGAACAGTTCCGCAAAGGTGCGGAAACAGCCCTGTTTCTTGCGCAGCTGAACCATGTGGACTTTGCGGTATTCAAGGCAAACTCTCCTTCGTGCGGAAAAGGCATCATCTATGACGGCACCTTTACCGGCGGAAAAAAGGAGGGCAATGGAATGACCACTGACCTCCTGCTTGAAAATGGGATTCCCGTCTATACCGAAGACGAGGACTGGCCGCTGTAACACCTCAGCGCTGAATCACGGCAGTTAATGCGGGAAGGATCTGACTCTTGCGGGAGAAGATGCCTTTCTGTATATCATGTCCGACTTCCGATGTGTCCGGGAAGGCTTCTTCTGCCCGGGCTTTTTTATCGCCCGCAAAATAGAATACGGAACCCTCATCCGCCACGGAAGTAAATGCCGCAACGACAAGGTCCAGATCTTTCTTGCGTACGAGTTTCTCCAGACAGTTCTGGATCTCCGCTTCTTTTCCGATGAGAGAACGGACGGAGGAAACCATGCTCTGGGAAATCATGGTGCGGCATCCGTCGATGTCGTAATACTTGATATCCTGCACGATCATCTCACGGATACTCATATCCGAATGATCGGCGGATTTTGCGAACATCTCCGTTCCGAAGGTTTCAATATCCAGCTCCGCCAGTGCCGCAAGCAGATGCGCGGTGCTGATGTCCTTCGGGGTTGTGGTCGGTGACTGGAACAGCAGTGTATCCGAAAGCACCGCTCCCAGCATCAGTCCGGCAAGATTGGCCGGAATCGGAATCTGATTCTCCCTGAACATGGTCGCAATGATCGTGGCCGAAGAACCGACGATTTCATTTCGGAAGGATACCGGCTGGCTTGTCGCAAAGTCATTGATCCGGTGGTGGTCCACCACTTCAAGGATCTGTGCCTTCTCCACCGCCTTGACCGACTGGGAGAATTCATTGTGATCGACAAGAATGATCTTCTTGTTTTTATAGGCCATGATATGGCTGCGGCTGACATAGCCGACCAGATGGTTTTCGTTGTCCGTTACCGGATATGCACGGAACCGTGTCCGTGCCATCTTGACGCCCGCATCCTCCGCAAATTCATTTTCATTGAACAGCATCGGCTTCTTCCGCATGATCAGTTCCACGCGCGGCGCAAAGAACAGATAACGGGAGGTATTCATCGATCCGTGTCCGGAGATGATGACCGGACAGTGATGCTGTTTTGCGGCTTCGATTACATCCGCGCGGATTTCCTTTGCCCATACGACGATCATCATGCCGGCACCCTGTTCAATCAGGGCCTTTTCCGCTTCCGGTTCATTGCCCATGATCACGATGCGGTCTTTCACATCGTAGTTTTTAATTCCGTGTTCGGACAGGGCGATAATGGATACCTTGCCGTTGAGATGAAGCTCCGGATCATCATAGATCAGGGTTCCGCTGATCGTCTTTGCGACATCGGCCGCCGTGGTGTGTCTCAGCAGTTCAATGCCCATGGACGTATCCCCGAGTCCGATATCCGCAAGGTCACTCTTGGACACATAGCCCACGACATGGTTTTCTTCATCCACCACCGCAAAGGAAGCCCGTTCGGTCTCCTTCATATGGCGGATCGTTTCATAGACCGTGGTATCCGGATGGACCGCATCGGGCGGATCCAGTTCAATTTCCTTCAACGTTTTCCGTGCATCTTTCAGAAGAATCGGTTCGTCGAAACCGAAACGTTCGAGCAGGTATTTTGTCTCACTGCCCAGGGGTCCGAGCCGGCATGCGACAGCGCGCACGCCGATGGCACGCTTGAAAAATGCATACGCAATCGCCGACACGATGGAGTCGGTATCGGGATGCTGATGACCGGTCACATAGACCGGTTCCTGTGATTTAAGATCTGTCTGTGCATTCATAGGTGTATCAGTTCTTTCTGTACCCCTATCTTACCGCACCGCGCAGAATGCGTCACGGTATGGAGGTCAGTGTGCCTTCTTCCGGAGAATGAGGACAGCCGCAATCAGAAACGGCAGCCCGCTCAGAAGACCGTTCGAAGCCGGCCCAAGCAGACGGAACGTGCCGGTATTGGCCGTACACAGCATGAGCGGAAGCGCCGCTGCCGCATTGAATGCGCCATGCAGTAATGCAGGGAGCCAGATGCATTCGCTTTTTTCATAGACCCATGCGTGCAGTACGCCGAGTCCGGCGGTGATCACACTGAATACAAGCATGCCGGTAACCGGTGCACCTGCATAGCCCGCAAAATTGCCTGCCGCAGCGCCGTATTCATATCCGACCAGCGCTATGAGCGGCCAGTGCCAGGCACCCCAGATCACACCGCCCAGAAGCCATCCTTTCGTACGGCCGAACCGGTCCTTCAGCTGCGGATACAGGAACCCCCGCCAGCCGAGCTCCTCGCCCAGTGCCGCAATCATATTCAGAAGCGGCGCATAGGTAATACTGCTCACTGCGGAGATCAGTACATACATCGGATAAGATATGCCCTGTTCCTTCAGCTGACCGAGCGCTTCAGCACCTCCGAGAGCGGACAGATAGCCGCCGCTGAGATCAAAATGCTGCGGGAATATCAGGAAATAGAGTATGCCGCCGATCACCGTCAGAAGCAGCGGCGCAAACCACGCAAACAGGATGGGTCTGATGTTTTTGCGGATCCGGGGCTTCCAGCCCATGCCTTTGAGATCCGCTCCGCAGAGCAGTGCGCCAAGCGCCGGGACAAACATCATCGCCGCAAGCACCAGCTGACCGGCGATTCGGTTACTGCGGTACAGCGGCGCAGCCATAAACTGGATGAGATAAGCAGCCCCAAAGGTAAAAATCAGATAACGGGTGACCTGTTTCTGATTGAATTCTCTGTTATGCATCGGCCTGCACCTTCGCTTCCTCTGCGGCCACTTCCACACAGAAGCCGTGATGCCCGCAGTGCGGACAGGTAAGCTTGCGGGTCGCCGGCGTATGGTTTGCCCAGAACGCTTCCTTAAACGTCGGCTTGAATACGGTATGACACTGCGGACAGATGTAGGAAACCTTCCGGAAATACCAGCGGGAAAGGACGGTCCCATACGGAATGGCAATGATCACCCATACAAGAAACACCCACCAGATGCCTTTCGTGATCCAGAGAATGATTCCCACCCACTGAAGGATCGTCAGCGGCAGTCCCGCCGCAAGCAGGATTCCATGGATCTTTTTCAGTTCGTTTCGGTTTTTCATGATATATGCGATGTCGCCGATGGATTCCACGGAGAACTGACGGACGGTCTTCAGGCCGGCTTTCAGATCGGCTATTCTTTTCAGCTGATCCTCCCGTTCCTTCATTTCTTCCTTCAGGGATGCCTCCTGCTGGTCCAGCAGAAGCGAGATCACGCTTCCGGGATCTTCTTCGGAAAGCAGCTGACTGATGGAATCAATGGATAGTCCGAGGTCACGCAGAAAACAGATGATCCGCATGCGTTTCAGATCATCCTCCGAATAAAGCCGCCGTCCTCCTTCACTCAGTTCACTCGGCACGAGAATACCGCGGGTGTCATAGTACTGGACGGTCCGCACGGTAACCCCGCACAGCTTTGCGAGTTCTCCGGTTGTATATTTCGGCATCGCACTTCACCTCCTCATGCCCAGAATCACTCATGACGCAGCGTCACAAGCAACCCCTGACGCAGGGTGATTTTTCAGTTTTGATCAATTTTCCTTCTGTAAAGCTTCAATCAGGGCTTCCAGCCGCGAATGAAACCGGCTGCCTTCCGGCAGAATCAGTGTATGCAGAAGGATATTCCCGTCTGTCTCTTCACGCAGTTCAAGATACACGGCGTTTTCATAGGCATCCTTATGCCAGTGCAGGGTATCCCTGAGCCAGGCAATGGAGCGGGTTCCGCACGCCAGGATGCCGTCCATCACCGCCTCAAATCCGTCGTCTTTCATGGATACAGCGTCACTGTCATCTTCTGCGTTTCCAAGTTCTTCAAAAAGATCATGGAACGCTTCAACGGTTTCATGATTGCTGGTATGAAAGATCTGTTCCGCTTCCGGCGCGTCCGCAGAGTGCAGCGTAAGCGACAGCTCTGCAGCTTCCTCCGGCATTTCAGCCACGTGTGTCGGCTCTGCGGTGGGTTCCGCCGCCGGCTCATCGGTCACCGTTCTTTCGATACCACCTGCACAGGCGGACACCAGGATTGCCAGAATCAGAACCGCAAATATCCTGCTCAGATATTGCTTCATCTCGCCCTCCTGTTTACATCCGAACCGTAAACCGGCGTTCGGTTTCATCCGTTTCCATGTCCCGGACCGTTGTCCGTTCGATCCGGATCCAGGAATCCTTTCCCAGCATCTCCACTGCCGCATCGATCTGATCTGCCGTTCCCTGCAGTTCCATCGTGACACTGCCGTTATATTCATTTCTTACCCATCAGGTCACACCGGACGCAGACGCCGCCTGGCTTGCATACCAGCGGAAGCCGACGCCCTGTACGTCACCTTCAAAGATATAGTGTCTTCGGATGATGTTCTTCGTCCGCATAGAATCACCTCACGGCTGAAGCCACAGCCAGTCCAAAAATAACGGCACCTGAGCTGCCCAGTCGGCTTCGCAGTGTCTTCCATTTGGCTGGAAATAAAGATAGGTCCGGGCGTTTTTTGCCTGCAGTTCCTTTTCAAACTTTCGGGTGCTGCGGGCTTCCCGGGTATCGAATTCGGGATTGCCGTTATGCGCTGCCTTTCCCGATTCGATTTCACCCCAGGACATATAGATGCGGGTATCGGGAGAAAGCTGTACCTGCTTTAAATCCTTCCGGAAATCGGAAAGATTCCAGAAGATGCCAGTGGAAACACAGGCTGCTTTGGAGAAGATATCGTTGTATCGGATGATGCCGTACATGCTCATAATGCCGCCCATCGATGAGCCGGCAATGCCGGTTGCCTCACGGTGACCCCAGGTACGGTATTCTTTGTCAATCATCGGCTTGATTTCATGGACGATCCAGTCAAAGGTTTCCTTCCCCTTGCCATGGATGGTCTTTCCGAAGAAATGCTTCTCATACGGACAGTATTCCGAAAGGCGTTCCTGATTGACATGCGAGCACTCCATACCGACGATGATGATTTTCTTATGCCAGCGGTCGAGAAAACCCTTCAGTCCCCAGCAGGTACCGTACGTTGCGTCTTCATTGAAAAAAAGATTATGCCCATCAAAGAAATAAATGACCGGATACCGTTCCTCCGTGCTGTAATAGTCATCCGGAAGATAGATATGCAGGGTGCGGTCGCTGTTTCCCGGCGGATACCAGAACGGACGTTTGATGATCATGGTCTCCCCTTTCCGCGGCCGACGGTAAGATTGAGCGTTTTGAGCTTTGCATATACCTGTTCGGCATCGGCTCTGACCGCTGCCGCATCCATCTGCCGCTCGTTCATGACCGCTTCGGCAGCCTTTGCATAGTTTCGTTTATATTCTTTGTTCAGCGCATTCCAGTTCACATCCCTGAACTGCATGGCAATCGCCTCATTCACCGGCAGGATGCCCTGTTTCATCCACACCGCAAGCACGGGATAGCCCGGATAGCCTGCCCAATAAGTGGCGCTGTCATTGGAGGTATAGTGACTGCCTTCCCATCTGACGGTGTAGTGCTTTGCGCCGTCGGACGAGGCAATATGCGCTTCCTCTGCGTCTTCGGATATTGTCACGCGCCCGTCTGCCAGAGCGCTGTATGCTTCATAGATTTTTTCAATCGGCGGAAGTTTTTCCATGTTCAGAATATTCTCCTGTTACCTATTAATTGTGTCACAGAACGGGTCAGGAAATAGGGTAGAGGGGGGCTAGTTAGTCCCGCCCCTCCCGTTGCACCGTACGTACGGTTCTCGTATACGGCGCTACATTTGTATTGTTAACACGAACTACTCAGATAGTAGTTCAAGGGA
>JAFOLE010000222.1 GCA_017419465.1 Solobacterium sp.
GACCTTTCGCTTGGCTATGACGGCAAGGCGATTGCGGAACATCTGAATTTTAAGGTGGATGCCGGCAGCTACCTTTGTATTGTCGGTGAAAACGGATCGGGAAAGACGACCCTGATGAAGACGCTCCTGCATCTTCAGAAGCCGCTTTCCGGAACCATTAATTACGGCGACGGACTGAAACCGGATGAGATCGGCTACCTTCCCCAGCAGACGGAAGTACAGCGTGATTTTCCGGCATCGGTCTATGAGATCGTAATTTCCGGATGCCAGTCCCGGCTTGGCCAGCGGGCATTTTACGGAAAGGAAGAAAAGGCACTTGCGGCGGATGCGATGCGCCGCATGGCAATTGAAGATCTGAAGGACCGCTGTTACCGCGATCTTTCCGGCGGCCAGCAGCAGCGTGTCCTGCTTGCGCGGGCGCTCTGTGCTGCACGCAAGATCATCCTGCTGGATGAGCCGGTATCCGGACTGGATCCCAAGGTGACCGCAGAGCTGTACAAGCTGATTGAAGATCTCAACCGGGAAGGCGTGACGATCATGATGGTATCGCATGATATCTCTACCGCACTCCGCAATGCGACACATATTCTGCATATCGGATCGGAAATGTTCTTCGGCACCCGCCAGGAATATCTCAGCAGCCGGATCGGCCGGATGTTTCTGGAACAGGAAGGCGGTGAGCACTGATGGATGTTCTGTTTAACTATCTTCAGTATCCGTTTGTACGCTATGCGCTGATCGTCGGCGTACTGACCGCACTCTGTGCAGCACTGCTTGGTGTACCGCTGGTGCTGAAGCGCTTCTCGTTCATCGGTGACGGTCTCAGTCATGTGGCCTTTGGTGCCATGTGCATTGCGACGGTGCTGCGGATGACGAACAATATGATCCTTGTGCTTCCGATCACGGTAGTCAGCGCGGTGCTGATCCTGCGCACCGGCACAAATACGAAGATTAAGGGCGATGCGGTGATCGCGATGATCTCTGTCGCAGCACTTGCCTTCGGTTATCTCATCATGAATCTGTCCAATACGCCGAATGTAAGCGGCGATGTATGTACAACGCTGTTCGGATCGACATCGATTCTGACACTGACGCTTGGCGAAGTATGGATGTGCATCATTCTCTCGCTGATCGTGATCGTGCTCTTTGTCCTGAATTACAACCGGATCTTTGCGGTGACCTTTGATGAAAACTTTGCCCGTGCGGTCGGTACGGATACCGATAAGTACAATCTGCTTATCTCGGTGATCACTGCGGTGATCATCGTACTGGCGATGAACCTGGTCGGATCACTTCTGATCTCGGCATTGATTATTTTTCCCGCAATCTCGGCGATGCGGCTTTATCATAACTATAAGCAGGTGACGATCGCGGCGGCTGCGCTGTCGGTTGCGGCAGCGTTTGCGGGCATGATCGCCTCCATCCTTGCCGGAACCCCGGTCGGCTCAACGATCGTTGCGGCGGATGTGCTTGTCTTTGCGGTGTGCTGGATCATCGGCGCACGAAACGGGAGGTAATATTATGGAACATCTTATTAAACCGCTTCTGTGCTTCGGAATGATCCTCTGTGTGACCGGATGCGGAAACCGCTACGGTGCCAACATTCATACGGAAAGCACAAATGTCGGCGTCAGTGAAGTGCTGGAAGAAGGTGCAAAAGAAGCGGAAGGAACGCCGGAACCGACGGCGGCGCCGGCTGAAGAACCGGCTGCGGCGGAAGCAGCCGCGGAAGGCACGGAAGAACTGTCGTATGACAATGTGGAAGTGGACCTTACACAGATGTCGGCGACCATGGTGTACTCCGAGGTATACAACATGCTTACACAGCCGGACAACTATCTTGGCAAAACGGTCAAGATGGAAGGCCAGTATACGGAACATTACAACGAGATGACCGACAAGACCTACTATGCATGCATCATACTCGATGCGACGGCATGCTGTGCGCAGGGTATGGAATTTGCGCTTGCCAACGGATTCCCCGGCGAAAAGCCGAAGGAAGGGGATATGATCTGCGTAGCCGGTGTCTATGACCGGTACGAAGAAGACGGATTTCCGTACTATACGTTAAACCACGCCGTCTTTGTGGAAGGCTGAGAAAAAACAGGAGAAAATCATATGCGGACATTTGAAGGCTTCATGCATGGCGTCAATCTCGGCGGCTGGCTTTCCCAGGCCGATGAGACAACGACAGAACATTACGAAACATTCATCACCGAAGAGGATATTAAGGCAATTGCGAAGATGGGACTGGACCATGTCCGCCTGCCGGTGGACTACACCCTGATTGAAACCGAAGACGGTGAGCCGATCGAAGAAGGATATAAATACATCGACCGGGCTGTCGCCTGGTGTGAAGCGCACGGTCTCAATATTCTGATCGACATGCATAACACCTACGGCTATACGTTTGACCCGCTGGCAGTCGGCGCAGACCGGGAGATCTTTTTCCGGGATGAAGCACTGCAGAAGCGGTTCTACAAGATGTGGGACCGGCTTTCCAGTGTGTACGGAAGTCATAAGAACACGGCGTTCGAGCTGCTCAATGAAGTAATCTCACCGGACATTGCGGAAAACTGGAATGATATCATCGATCAGGCAATCGATGTGATCCGTGCAAATGCGCCGCACAGCTGGATCGTTGTTGGCGGTGTCCGCTACAACAACGTGACCAGCGTTCCGCTCCTGCGGGCGCCGAAGGATGACCGGATCGTCTATAACTTCCACTGTTATGAACCGATTGTCTTCACGCATCAGAAGGCATACTGGGTCGAGGCGATGCCGAAGGATAGGACAGTGGATTATCCGCTTACTGCGGGAGAACTGCGCACACTGTCGGAAGGACTTCCCGACGAGCTGGCACAGGCGATCAAGCATGTGGATGAGGAACTGAAAGGCACGGATTTTTTTGAAACGCTGTTTGTGCCGGCAGTGGAAGCTGCGGTGACCAATGATGCGCCGCTGTATTGCGGGGAGTACGGTGTCATTGATCAGGCACCTGCGGAAGCAGCCCTCAGATGGATGAAGGACATTCACGAAGTGTTTGATGATCATCATATTGGCCGGGCATTATGGAATTACAAGCAGAAGGATTTCGGTCTTATCGATCCGCACTATGATGCGGTGCGGGAAGATCTGATCCGCTGCCTGTAATCGGAATTACAAACTTATTATTTATGGA
Source organism: Solobacterium sp. (assembly GCA_017419465.1). Classification (GTDB taxonomy): domain Bacteria; phylum Bacillota_I; class Bacilli_A; order Erysipelotrichales; family Erysipelotrichaceae; genus Bulleidia. Next base: position 3,182 of record JAFOLE010000222.1, read on the forward strand.
CAGCCGTATCTGCATGCATGCGGCTGTTTTCATTTTCCAAAGACAGAAAAAAGATTATACGCATGGTGCTGAAAACGGACAGATTCTCAAAGACTTACGACGTACCCTGTATAAAAATGTAAACGTTTCCAATCTTATGCGGATTTAGTGGAACTGCTTTGATTTTTGGACACAGAAGGGTCAAAGAAATTCCAAGATGAAACCAAGAATTTTCTATGTTTTTGCCTGTTTGAACATGGAATAATGCGATTGTCGGCGGGGAGAAATCCCGACCGAATAATATTAGGAGGGAAGAAATTCCATGAAAAAGTTTTTAGCCATTCTGGCTTCCACTCTGATGGCAGTTTCGCTCATCGGATGTGGCTCTGACACTTCTGCAGGCGAACCGGCTGCTGAACCCGCAGCAGAACCTGCAACACAGGAAGCAGCTCCTGCAGCTGAAACTTCCGGCGATTCCGATCTTTCCACAAAGAAGGTTGGCGTCTGCATCTATCAGTTCTCTGATAACTTCATGACTCTGTTCCGTACAGAACTCGAGAACTACCTGATTTCCCTGGGCTTTGCCAAGGAAAACATCACCATCCAGGATGGTGCGAATGACCAGGCTACACAGACAGGTCAGATCGAAACATTCATCGCTGACGGCGTTGATGTACTGATCGTTAACCCGGTTAACTCCTCTTCCGCAGCTACCATCACCGATAAGGTTGTTGAAGCTGGAATTCCTCTGGTTTACATCAACCGTGAACCGGATGCAGATGAAGAAAAGCGTTGGGAAGACAATAAGTGGAATGTCACATATGTTGGATGCGACGCTCGTCAGTCCGGAACAATGCAGGGTGAAATCATTGCTGATCTCGGCCTCGATGCTATCGACTTCAACGGCAACGGCAAAGTTGACTACATCATGATCGAAGGCGACCCTGAGAACGTTGATGCTCAGTATCGTACAGAATTCTCCGTCAAGGCTCTCGAAGATGCAGGACTCGAAGTTAACTGCCTCTCCGACCAGGTTGGTAACTGGGACCAGACACAGGGCCAGCAGCTCTGCGCTAACGCTCTCGGCCAGTTCGGCAACGATGTTGAAGTAGTATTCTGCAACAACGACGCTATGGCTCTCGGTGCTAAGCAGGCTATCGCTGATGCTGGACGTACAGTCGGCACAGACATCTACCTCGTAGGTGTTGACGCTCTGACAGAGGTTTGCGAAGACGTTCTCTCCGGTGCAATCACAGGTACCGTATTCAACGATCATATCGCTCAGTCCCACAGTGCAGCTGACGCAGCTGTTAACTTCCTGACAGGCGCAGGCAACGAATACTACATCGGCTGCGACTACGTCAAGGTTACAAAGGACAACGCTCAGTCCATCCTCGATTCTCTGGGATAATCGCAGATATCAGGCATTAACGGATGCGGGTGCACAGAATTGGGATGCACCCGCATTCTTCTTTATGAATTACGTTGAATAAATCATTTACGGAGGACACAAATGGCGGAATACAAACTTGAACTGAAAAATGTCAGCAAGTCCTTCCCCGGTGTTAAAGCCCTGGATCATGTACAGCTTTCGGTCCGTCCCGGATCAGTACATGCCCTGATGGGGGAAAACGGTGCGGGCAAATCCACACTTATGAAGTGCCTCTTCGGCATCTACTCGATGGACGAAGGGGAAATCTTCCTTGACGGTGTCAAAACCGAGATCAAGGACCCTGATGATGCAATGAAAAAGGGAGTCGCCATGGTGCATCAGGAGCTTCAGCCGGTTCCGGCCAGAAGCATCGCGGAAAACATGTACCTCGGACGCTTCCCTGTAAAGAAATACGGACCGCTTCAGGTCATCGATCATGACAAGATGAATGAGGATACGAAGAAATGGCTCGGGGAACTCGGACTCGACTTCGATCCCAAGGCGTTGCTCGGCACGCTGTCGATCGGTCAGATGCAGTGCGTTGAAATCGCAAAGGCAGTATCCCACGACGCAAAGGTTATCATCTTCGACGAACCGACCTCCTCGCTGTCTGACAAGGAAGTCGACTTCCTCTTCCGGATTATGAACGATCTTCGCGACAAGGGCGTTGCGATGATCTACATCTCCCACAAGATGGATGAAATCAAGCAGATCGCAGATGACATCACAGTCATGCGTGACGGCACCTATATCGGAACCTGGCGGGCAGATGAACTGACGACCGATGAAATCATCACCAAGATGGTCGGCCGTGAGCTCACAAACGTCTATCCGGAACACCATCACGATATCGGTGAGGTTGTTCTCGAATGCGAGCACATCTCCTCAATTCACGCACGCTCCTTCCAGGATGTCTCCTTCAATCTCCGCAAGGGTGAGATCCTCGGATTCGGCGGCCTCGTCGGTGCGCAGCGTACCGAACTGATGGAAGGAATCTTCGGTATCCGCAACCTCTCCCAGGGAACCATCAAGGTCCATGGCAAGGAGGTAAAGATCAAACAGCCGAAGGATGCCATGGACGCAGGTCTCGGCATGATCACCGAAGACCGCCGCGGCAGCGGTATTCTCGGATGCCTTTCCATCAAGGATAACGTCGGCGTCAGCGTATACAACAAGTTCCTCAAGGCAGGATTCGTGCTTGACCATCCGGCAATCAATAAAGTCGTTGACGACAGTATTGAAAAGCTGAGGATCAAGACACCGTCCAAGGAACAGCTGATTGCAAATCTCTCCGGCGGCAACCAGCAGAAGGTTATTGTCGCAAGATGGCTTGCGAACGATCCGGACATCCTGATCATGGATGAGCCGACCCGCGGTATCGACGTCGGTGCGAAACATGAAATCTATGAAATCATGGAAGACCTCGCCCAGCAGGGCAAGGCGATCATCATGATTTCCTCGGAAATGCCGGAACTGCTCGGCATGTCCGACCGGGTCTATGTCATGTGTGACGGTCACCTCCGTGGTGAAATTACCGATCCGGCCGATATGACGCAGGAAAAGGTCATGAGTTACGCAACACAGTTCTGATGATGAGAGGATAGAATAATGGAAAAGTCAAAGAAATTTAACCTCAGGGAGTTCATGATCAACTACGGTGTCATCATGGTCATGTTCATCCTTGTTATCTACACCGGATTAACATCCAGAAACTTCTTCACGCTTAACAACTTCGCAAATATTCTTGCGAACATGAGCTACCGTGTCGTTATCGCGCTTGGTATCGCAGGCTGCGTTATCACCGGCGGCTGCGACCTCTCCGCAGGTCGTATGATCGGTTTCTCCGCATGCCTTGCGGGAACCCTGCTTCAGAAGATTGACTACGCCGGCAAGTTCTTCCCGGGTATGGCTCCGCTGAACCCGTGGCTGGTTCTGCTCATCGTCATGGTCGTTGCGGCAGCGTTCGGATCGATCACCGGTTTCTTCATCGCTTACCTGAATGTTCCTCCGTTTATCGCAACCCTCGCGATGATGGAAATCATCTACGGTCTCGGTCTCATCTATACCGGCGCAACACCGCTCGGCGGATACACACAGGCTTACACCGGTATCTCCACGAAAATACTAGGAATATCCGGCCTTGTCTGGATCGCCCTCATCATGGCCGGCATCACCTGGTTCATCTTCAACATGTCCCGTCACGGCAAGTACATGTATGCAATCGGCGGCAACAAGCAGGCTGCGGAAGTTGCCGGTGTTCCGGTAAACAAGACCATGGTCATCATCTATGCAAAGGCTGCCGCATTCTATGCACTTGCAGGATTCATGATCGGCGCGAAAGCCGGCGGCGCATCCGTCAATACCGGTCTTGGTTATGAGATGGAAGCGATCGCTGCCTGCGCACTCGGCGGAGTCTCCGTTACCGGCGGCCGCGGTAAGGTAAGTTCCGCGCTCATCGGTGTCGCTGTCCTCGAGCTCCTGAAGGTTGCCCTCCAGTACCTCGGCGTTGACGCAAACGCACAGTACATCGCTATCGGTATCGTTATCTTCATCGCGATCACTCTGGATATCCAGAAGTACGTTCAGAAGAAGTAATCGGTTCCGAGAGACCACGATTCATAGTAAAATTAGGGCTGAGAGTATCAGCCCTTTTTTGATGGTTTTAAGTGGGGAGGCAACGGTCTGAATATGGAGACAATCATGAGCCAGGCCGGCATTCCGATCATGCTGGCGATGGTGGGATTCTACTATGCATGGCGGCTTCTGGTGATGAAGGACCTTGACTGCATCCGCGGGAAGGACAAGCCGCCGGTGCGGAAGAAAATTCATGATGAATATGCCCGTGAGGCGGGAAAGCTGATTCTGTTTTTTTCCTGCGCGGTTGTGCTGAACGCCATCCTGCTGTTCTTCAATATCTATATCGCATTTGCGGAGATTCTTCTTGCGAGCGTATATCTGTTCTGGGCATGGCGGAAGATGGTGGCGAAGTATGAATAGACTGTATTCCGTAATGCTGGTGGATGATGAGGAAGAGGTCGCACGGGCAATTGCCAGAAAGATCGACTGGAATGCCGTGGGCTTTGAACAGCCAAGCTATGCGGCCAACGGCCTAGAGGCGCTTGATATCGCCGAGACCGTGCAGCCGGATGTTGTGATGACCGACATCCAGATGCCTTATATGGACGGACTTGAGCTTGCCAGAAGGCTGAAGGAAAACTGGCCGAATACCCGTGTCATCATCTTTTCGGGCTTCGATGAATTTGAATATGCCAAGGAGGCGATCCGCCTTCAGGCAGAGGAATATATTCTCAAGCCGGTCGACAGCGAAGAGCTGAAGAAGGCGTTTGCCCGGATCCATGATTCTCTCGACCGGGAAATCGATGAACGTCAGAACATCCGGAAACTTGAAACGTATTATCAGGACAGCCTGCCGCTGCTGCGGGAGGGGTTTTATACATCGCTGATTGAAGGCCGGATTCCCGAGCGCGATCTTGAAAGCACGCTGGAGGATCTGCAGATCAAACTGAGCGGTCCGTACTACTGCGTCTGTGTCATGCATACCAGTACGAATCATGTGCCGGAAGGAATGACGCCGCGTCTGCTTTCCCTTGCGGTGCGCCGACTCGCCGAGGAGCGCCTTCTGCCCGATGGCCGGATCCGCTATTTCCATTACCTGGGAAATACGGTCATCATCGCGGAATTTGACAGAGCGGAGGATATGACGGTTCTGATCAATGAGTGCGACCGGTTCTGCCGGCTTGCGCAGTCCGTGCTGCACGCGGTCGTTACGATCGGCATCGGACATCCGGTCACGGACATCCGCGATATCAGCACTTCCTACAACGGTGCCCGCAGTGCGGTCAGCTACCGTGTGATCTACGGCACCTCCAAGGCCATCAGTATCGAAGAGATCGCGCCAAGCGAAACCGAAGTATCTGTGGTCAATGAGGAAGAGGAGCTGCGTGATGTATTCAAGCATGTACGCCTCGAGGATGCGGATCAGTTGAAGGAATCGGTTGACCGGTATCTCGGCGGACTGGACCGTTTCTCCAACGTGCAGGAATACCGCTTCTTTGCGATGGAACTGGTTTCGGAAATCTACCGCTTTGCGAAAAACAACAAGCTGGATGTACGGGACGTCTTCCGCGATACCGATGATGTCTATACACTGGTTCAGCGTCTGGAAAAAGAGGACCTCAAGCAGTGGATGTGCGACACCTGTCTGATCATGCAGGCGATGCTGGCGGAAAAGCGCTTAAGCAATACGCAGTCGTTTGTGACCAAGGCGGTCGAATATGTAAACGAGAACTATGCGGAAAAGGATCTCAGCGTGGAAAAGGTCTGTTCGCGCCTCGGTGTCAGCGCGGCTTACTTCTCTACCGTATTCAAAAAAGAGACCGGCAAGACATTTACGAATTTCCTGACGGATGTCCGGATGAACCGGGCGGTTGAGATGCTGCTGAACCAGGATGAAAAGACCTATATCATCGCGGAAGCGGTGGGCTACAGTGATCCGAATTACTTTTCCTATGTATTCAAGAAACAGTTCGGCGTATCACCGTCGAAGTATAAACAGGGGATGCGGAACGGATGAGCCGTACAGGCAGTGAAAAAACACGGCAGCGGATGCCGCTGTCGATCAATATGATCATCCTGTCGAGTTTTACTGCGATTACCGCTGCCGCAATTCTGCTCATCGGTATGACGCTTTACCGGCAGTTTGCCGACCGTGCCAGACGCATGATGATGGAGAGCACGGAACAGCTGACGGAGCGGGCGTCGGTAACGCTGGAAGACAAGCTTTTCAGTATGCGCAAGCTTTCCGATGCGATGTATTACTCGGTCATCAAGGATCAGGACTTCGCGGATGGAAATGTCGATGAAGCGATGAACCTCTTTTATGAGGCAAACAAGGATACCCTGATTTCCTTTGCGCTGTTTACCCCGGGCGGAAACCTGGTCTCCGCAGCGCCGAGCGCGATCGTCAAGCCGGACCTCGATGTGACGCGGGAAACCTGGTTTGTGAATGCGCAGAATCAGGTGGAAAACCTGCACTTCTCCTTACCGCATGTACAGAATCTTTTTGATGATCCAAACTACCGGTACTACTGGGTAATATCTCTCAGTCGGGTCACGGAGCTTACCTTCAATGGTGTGCCGCGCTCGGGCGTTCTGCTGGTCGACATGAAGTACAGCACGATCACCCAGATGCTGGATGAAATCAATGCGACCAACTCCACCGGCCAGTACATGTATCTGACCGACAGTGACGGAACGATCATCTATCATCCCAAGCAGATGCAGATCAGTTCCGGACTCACCCAGGAAAACAACCTTGCGGTGCCGGATTATGAAGACGGCATCACGGAGGAAACCTTCAACGGGGAATCCCGTGTTGTCATCACCGATACGATTGCCTATACCGGCTGGCGGCTGATTTCCGTCATCCCGGCATCGTCATTCTCCCTGACGCTTTCCCAGATGCGCTATTTCGTATTCTTTGTCATCACGATCATGGTTCTGGCGGTCATTCTCATCAACCGGCTTGTCGCAGAGCGCATCTCGCGTCCGGTCACCAGCCTCGATGAGGCGATCCGGGAAACCGGAGAACATGAAGCGATCTCAGATGAGGCATTCCGAAACGGCTCCCTGGAAGTTACCCACCTCGGGCAGACCCTGCAGGAATACCAGATCCGGAATAACCAGCTGATGAACGATGTCGTCCGCGAACAGGAAGAAAAACGCCGCAGTGAGCTCGACGCCCTGCAGTCGCAGATCAATCCGCATTTCCTGTACAACACGCTGGACTCCATTGTCTGGATGATCGAAAGCGGAAATTCCAAAGAGGCGATCCAGATGATCACCCAGCTTGCCAATATTTTCCGGATCTCATTGTCCAAAGGACATACGATCATCCCCCTGGAGGATGAACTGCGTCATGCGGAAAACTACATGCGGATTCAGAACGTCCGCTTCAAGAATGCCTTTACCGCACGCTTTGACACTGATCCTGCATTGAACCGCTACTCCACGGTCAAGCTGATCATTCAGCCGATCCTTGAGAATGCGATTTATTACGGCGTGAAGAACATGGATGAAGACGGCATGATCATTGTCCGTGACTGGGTCGATGAAGGCGTTCTGTATATTTCTGTCGAGGATAACGGTTTCGGCATGCCGAAGGAAGTGGTGGATCATCTGCTGGATGAAGACCGCTCTCATGTCCGCTCCAAGGGAAGCGGCGTCGGTCTTTACAATGTCCATCAGCGGATCCGTCTGCGCTATGGTCCGCAGTACGGTCTCACGATTGAAAGCGAACCGGATACCGGTACGGTTGTCATCATCAAGCTTCCCGCAATTCCGTATTCGGAAGAAATGCGTGAAGTGCTGGAGCGTCCGGAAGGAAGGGGGAGTGCGGAATGAAGCGGAATCGGATCTGGTTTATTCTGCTCATTGCGGCAGTACTCCTGGGCCTGTTCGGTCTCCGGTATCTCAGCCGGACAGACCTGCGTGATACGGATACCCCGATGGTCGCAGTCTCTGTAGTCGTCGATGATTCGACCAACGGCCGCTGGACCCGGTTTCAGGCCGGTATTGAACAGGCGGCGGATGACTACCGGGTAGCGCTGAGCTATGCGGTCACGCCGAAATTCAATTCCATCAGCGATGAGGAAGCGGTCATCCGCAGTGAGGCGTCTGCCGCAGATGCGGTCATTGTGCAGCTGATCGATACCTCGGATACGGTAGAGCTGATCAGTTCACTCTGTGCAGAGCGTGTGCTTGGGCTCGTGGATACGGATGCCCCGGCTGAAGCCGGTGACAACTTTGCGAGCATCACCGCAGACAATACTGCGATCGGAACCGCACTCGCCGATCTTCTGAAGGAACAGTACGGGGACAAGCTGCGCGATATGACGGTCGGCATTCTGTACGGCAATCAGAAGATGCGCTCCATGCAGGAACGCCTTGCAGGATTCAGGGAGGGCATTGCGCAGAGCGGTGCGGAAATCTTCTGGGAGGGCAGCGGGACTGCCTGGGAATCCGCAGGACTGCCGGATATTGTGATTGCCCTCGATAACGATTCGCTCGAGAATGCGGCGGATGCGCTGGAAACCGGAGAGGAAGCACCTGCGCTGTATGGCGTTGGATGTTCGGATAAGACGATCTATGCGCTGGATCACGGACAGATCAGTGCGATGATCGTCCCGGATGAATTTCAGATGGGCTATCTTGCCCTGTCGGATGTGGTTGCACGCATCAATGCGCCGAACATTCCGATGCTTCCCCGGGAGATTCCCTTTACGGTCATCACCCGGACAAATCTGTATGACCCGGCCAATGCGGCATTTCTCTTTCCGGTGATCAACTGAGGACGGAGGCAGTATGAGAAAAAAACTGTTAAGCATGATTCTGTGCGTTCTGCTCTGTGCCGGATGCACAAACGGAAAAAAACGAAACGATGACAAGATCAAGATCGGCGTTTCGGTCTATGACAGCTATGACACGTTCATCAGCGAACTGATGCGTGATTTCAATGCGGCTGTGGCAGAGAACCCGGACATCACCGTTGAAGTCTATAATGCCTCTGTCTCCCAGCAGACCCAGAACAAACAGATGGAACAGATGATTGAAAAAGGCTGTGATGTCATCTGTATCAACCTCGTGGACCGCACCGCCCCGAAGAAAATCATCGACCTTGCGAAGAAAAACAACATCCCGGTCATCTTCTTCAACCGCGAGCTCGTCGAAGAGGACCTGAACCAGTGGGAAGAACTGTACTATGTCGGCGCCGATGCGGCGGAATCCGGCATCATGGAAGGCGAAGTCGCCGCCGAGGCATTGCGGAATGAGGAAGCGGATAAGAACGGGGACGGTGTCATCCAGTACATCGTGCTGGAAGGCGAAGCGGGACATCAGGATGCGATCGTACGCACCGAGCGCTCGGTGGATACGCTGATCGACGAAGGGTTTGAAGTGGACAAAATCGCCTCAGCGATTGCCAACTGGAGCCGTTCACAGGCGCAGACCCGGATGGCGGGATTCATCGATACCTATGGCGATGAAATTGAACTCGTCCTTGGAAACAATGATGATATGGCACTCGGCGCGATCGATGCCTATAAAGCCGCAGGCATTGAACGGAAGGACTGGCCGGTCATCGTCGGCATTGACGGCACCACGGCGGGTCTTCAGGCAGTGGTGAACGGCGAAATGCTGGGAACCGTATACAACGACCAGAAAGGACAGGCAGAGGCGATGGCAAACCTTGCGGAAGCACTTGCCAGAGGGGAAAGCCTGGATGATCTGAATCTGAAAAACGGCAGATATATCCGTCTGCCGTATCAGAAAATAACGATTGATAATGTAAATGATTATCTGGACTGAACTTCCGCAAGGATTGCTTCACCGTCCGGAATCAGTGCAGTGAACCGTTCCAGAAGGACCGTACGGAAGGGAAGAACCAGTTCTCCGAGCGACGCCCGTTCCGGAACGGTTTTTGTGACGGCTTCGATCTCTGACGCAAGGCGCAGGGCGGTGTTGCGGTCATTGACCGCACCCATGCCGAATACGGCGGAGCGGTAGGAAGGGGAGGTCAGATACATGCGGATCATCATATCCGCAAACTGTTTCCATTCTTCTTTGAGAATCTCATCCGGGGTTTCCCCGTTAAGCCCGAGGCGGGCAAATTCCCTGCGGACATCCCGTTCATATTTCTTCTTCAGGAAAAAGCCCGGTGCCTGTACGTCCGCGGTCTTTAACATCATCCATGCCTGCAGGAACAGATCGTTGAACGATGCATCAAAGCGCTGATCAAATACCGCACGGCGGCGGTTGTCATCCGCATTGTCCGGACTGCGCCGGCACTGTTCCAGAAGCGCAGACCGGCGCTCTTGCGGCGCCAGCGTATACCAGCGGTGCGGCCAGTTTTCCAGGTATTCCTCTTTGAATTCCGCATTGAATTTCATGAACTTATTATAAACAACCGGACCGTAAAAAGCGCAGGTTCCCGATGATCGAGAACCCGCGTTTCGTTTTTGTGAATATATTCCCCGACACCACCCTCGGCTTGCCGGCCGGCGCTGTGGTAGTAACTGTGCATAATACTGAGTGCATGGGTGCGTTGTCTGAGCATGAATGTAAACGGAAGACCTGCTCGTCAGTCCCATAAGATGCCGCGTCATTCTCACACGGCGGGAGATCGCACCCGCTCCGGCAAACCTACCGACTGAATGGTATTACATCAGATCATTTGCCCAGTTGGCAGCCTGGATACGGTTGTCCGTCAGGCGGAGTTCCTTTGCCATGGCGTCCACTTCATCCTGGAGGTCCTTTACGCTCACAGCGGGTTTGATGCGGATTTCCGTGCCGCGTGCGCGGTAGGCACCGGAGCTTGCCGTATTGACAAGGTCCCGGCAGACACTGAGCTTCAGCGTCAAAGCATCGCGAGCCGCGATCCATTCGGTCAGCGTCTTTCCTTCCGTCTTCACTGTGCTGTTGGTGAGATTGATGCGGGCAATCAGATCCTGCAGTTCTCTGATGCAGTCATTGAGCTGCTTTAAGAGGGCATTGGGATCTTCCGCGGTGGATTCTCCTTCCTGTACGAGTGCATTATTGTTCAGGCGGGCGCGCAGCTGCGCAATCCGCGTATTCAGGTCCGCACGGGCCTGCAGTGCTTCCGCAAGTTTCATGATTGTTATTCTCCTGTGTTCTTTCTGATTTTCATTGTACACGCTGCGGGCAGAAAAAAACCGTGCAACATCAGCTCACGGCTTCTTTCAAAGGATTTTGTCAGGGGACTGTCTGCCCACAGCCGCCAGACCTGTGATGGGATAACACTCAACGCCAGGAGAACATTTTACAGAGTTTGAAGGAGTTGACGTCTGAATGTTTAGGTTAGTTTTCTCTAACCACTTATAGGTTAGCAAGAACTAACTTCTATGTCAACAGATATTCTCAAAAGAGTTACGTGTTGTTGACAGATACCCCCTGGGGGTATATTGTACAGAAAGGAGAACTGCCTATGAGTGAGTGTGAATGCGTGCGCCACAAGAAGCGCACGGAAGTACAGAAAAGGGATCTGATGACCCGGCTGCGCAAGGCGGAAGGGCAGATCCGCGGAATTGAAAAGATGATCGAAGAGGATGCCTACTGTCCGGATATTCTGATCCAGGTATCTGCGGTGACCAGCGCGCTGAACAGTTTCAACAAGCAGCTGCTGGCAGCGCATATCCGGGGCTGTGTGGCGGAAGATATTGTGCAGGGCAAAGAGGAAAGCATTGATGAACTGGTTGCGGTCCTGCAGAAGCTGATGAGGTAATCGGATATGGAACAGTATATTGTGACGGGCATGAGCTGTGCCGCCTGTCAGGCAAGAGTGGAAAAAGCCGTCAATGCGGTGGAAGGCGTGGACTCCTGTGCGGTGTCCCTGCTTACCAACTCCATGGGCGTGGAAGGCACCGCGTCCCCGGAGGCGGTCATCAAAGCTGTGGAGAATGCCGGCTATGGTGCCTCTCTGAAGAATGCGCCGGTGAAACAGACCTCTTCGCTTGCGGCGGAAGAGGAAGCCCTGAAAGACCATGAGACGCCGAAGCTGAAACGGCGGCTGATCCTGTCGCTGGGATTCCTGTGTGTGCTTATGTACATTTCGATGGGCCACAACATGTGGAACTTCCCGCTGCCGGGATTCCTTGAACATAACCACCTGGGACTGACGCTGACGCAGATGATCCTTGCGCTCATCGTCATGGTGATCAATAAGAAATTCTTTACGAGCGGGTTTTCGTCCCTGATGCACGGCAGTCCGAACATGGATACCCTGGTCGCACTCGGATCGGGCGTGTCCTTTCTCTGGAGTGCCGCGGTATTCTACCGGATGACGATCATGATCACAAGCGGCGCATCCAATATGGATCTCATGCCGCTGTATCATGATGAACTCTATTTCGAAAGCGCCGCGATGATCCTGGCGCTGATTACGGTCGGAAAGATGCTGGAGGCGATGTCCAAGGGCCGGACAACCGATGCGCTGAAAGGCCTGATGAAGCTGGCGCCGAAGACTGCGGTGCTGATCCGAAACAATGAGGAAGTTACGGTTCCGATCGAAGAAGTTGCCATCGGCGATATCTTCGCAGTCCGCCCCGGCGAAAGCATTCCGGTGGACGGCATCGTTACGGAAGGCATGACAAGCGTCAATGAATCCGCACTGACCGGCGAAAGCATTCCGGTGGATAAGGCGGAAGGCGATCTCATCAGTGCCGCAACGATCAACGAAAGCGGCTATATCCGTGCCCGGGCAACCCGGGTCGGGGAAGATACCACGCTGTCGCAGATCATCAAAATGGTCTCGGATGCGGCAGCCACCAAGGCACCGATCGCCCGCATTGCGGACAAGGTCAGCGGAATCTTTGTGCCGTTTGTCATCGCGGTTGCGGTGATCACCACGATCGGCTGGCTGCTTGCCGGAGAGACCTTCTCCTTTGCGCTGGCACGCGGCATTTCCGTGCTTGTCATCTCATGTCCGTGTGCGCTGGGACTTGCGACCCCGGTCGCAATCATGGTCGGCAACGGCCTTGGCGCCAAGAACGGCATCCTCTTCAAGACCAGTGAGTCACTGGAGAATGCCGGCAAGGTTCAGATCATTGCGCTCGACAAGACAGGAACGATCACGGAAGGAACACCGAAGGTGACGGATATCCTGCCTGCAGGAATTCCGGAAACAAAACTGCTGGAAACCGCCTATGCCCTTGAGGCAAAGAGCGAGCATCCGCTCGCAAGGGCAATTGTCGCAATGGCAGAGGAGAGACATCTCTCCCTGCAGGAAGTGACCGGCTTTCAGGCACTTGGCGGAAACGGTCTGACTGCCAATCTTGACGGGAAGACCCTGCATGGCGGAAAGGCGGAATATATTGAAACGCTCTGTCCGATCTCAGAAGAAATGAAGACCAAAGCCGCAGCGCTTGCGGATGAAGGAAAGACACCGCTCTACTTTGAGGAAGACGGGAAACTGATCGGCATCATCGCCGTTGCGGATACGATCCGGGAAGACAGTGCGGAAGCCGTCAGGGAACTGCAGAACATGGGCATTGAAGTGGTCATGTTAACCGGAGACAACGAGCGGACCGCAAAGGCAATCGGAAAGCTTGCCGGCGTGGACCGGGTCATTGCGGGCGTACTGCCCGACGGCAAGGAAGCCGTGATCCGCGAATTAAAGAAACGCGGCAAGACCGCGATGACCGGGGATGGCATCAATGATGCCCCGGCACTTACAAGAGCCGACATCGGCATTGCGATCAGTGCGGGCACCGATGTCGCAATCGACAGTGCGGACATCGTCCTGATGAACAGCCGCCTGAAGGATGTCGCGGCGGCCGTGCGCTTAAGCCGGGCAACCCTGCGCAACATTCACGAAAACCTCTTCTGGGCATTCTTCTACAATGTCATCTGTATTCCCCTTGCGGCGGGACTCTATGCCTGGAAGATGAATCCGATGGTCGGCGCGGCGGCGATGAGCCTGTCCAGCTTCACGGTATGCATGAATGCCCTGCGGCTGAATCTCTTCAATCTTCATGACAGTTCAAAGGACCGCCCGCTGCGGAAGAAGGCGTTGCCGTATACGGAAGAACCGGTAACGAAAGAAGAGCCGGAGGCACAGAAGGTGACCCTGCATATTACCGGCATGATGTGTCCGCATTGCGAGGCAACCGTGGAGAAGGCGCTGAAACAGATCGACGGCGTCACGGACGCAAAAGCCAGTCACGAACAGGGCATTGCGGAAGTCACCCTGAACAAAGATGTGGATATCAACGTACTGAACACCGCAGTTATCGATGCGGGTTATGAAATCACTGACACACAGGAAAAGGAGGAAGAAATCAGAATGGAAAAAGTACTGCATGTGGAAGGCATGATGTGTGAGCACTGCGAGGCAACCGTAAAGAAGGCCCTCGAGGCAATCGACGGCGTGGAGAGCGCTGTTGCGGATCACAACGCCAACATCGCAACCGTCACACTTTCGAAGGATGTCGCCGATGAAGTTCTGAAGGAAGCCGTTGAGGCAAAGGACTACAAGGTGACCGGATTCGGCGCATGAAACAGATCATCCTCGGCATCGACGGCATGATGTGCGGCATGTGCGAAGCACACGTCAATGACTGCGTACGGAATCATTTCAAGGTGAAGAAGGTCACTTCCAGCAAAGCGAAAAAACAGACCGTGATCCTTGCGGAGGAGGTAATCCCCGAAGCGGATCTGCGTGCCGCCATCGATCCGACCGGCTATACGGTCACATCGTATGCGGTGGAAGACGCAAAGAAAAAGGGACTGTTCGGTTTCTGAAATGCATTACCCGGCCGATATCCGCTGTGATATCGGCTTTTCTGTTTCGGAAAGCGGGTACGGTACTGTGCCGGGATGCTAAAATGAGAATAATCCATGAGCGAACCCAGACAGAAAAAGCGATTCAAATTTCTGAAACGAAAGCCGGTTTCCTTCCGGCGTTTTGTGGTTGGCATGGTTTCGGCCGTGCTGATCTTTTCGTTGCTGTTTACGGTCGGCATGCTGGGAGTGGATACCATCAAGTACACGATCGAGGCAGACGAAGCGATCCGGCGCATGGAAAATGCGATCATTGTATCGGAACGCAGTGCCCGTACGATTTCTCAGAACTATGAACTGGAGATGAAACACAAGCTGCTGTTTGCGGCGTATCTTTATGAACACGATCCGGAAATTCTCAAGGAGAAAGGTGTCCCCATTCTGCCTGCCGGAAATCCGTTTGCGGTCTACGACGACAAAGGCTCCATCCTTTATCAGGACGACCGGTTCCCGAATTTTTCGCGCGGCCGGATCCTGAACTATATCGAAGAATTCCGGAACGGCGGGGATGATACCGGCTATGTGACGACGGATGAAGCGCAGCGTGTCCTGTTTGCGCAGGTTCAGTACGGTGTCTATATCGCCATGGTGGAAGATCTGGGTGTGACAGACTATATCACGCGCTCCCTCAGCAACACCCGGGCCATCATCGCGGCATCAAGATCGCGGCAGTCCTTTTCCATCGCCGAACGCAACGGCACGTTCTTTGCCGGTCCGGACTGGCTGGATGTGCCGGAAGGCACACCGATCGAAGAGGTGATCGGCGGTCTGGAAAATGCCATCGGAAGTGATGATAACCTGTCCGAACTCTTTGTCGGAAAGGTCAATGGCCGCCATTACTTTGCGCTGCGCAAGGCGATGCCGGATACGGACGGTATCATCGGCTACTACCTGCTTGATATCGGCTATATTGTCAGTCAGTCTCTGAATACGATCGCCGTCACGCTGCTTACGATGCTGAGTGCGCTGGTGGTTCTGCTGTATTACCTTTACCAGTACCGGAAAGACCGGCTTCTGAATACGCCGGAGGAACAGCAGCTGTTCCGCAGCAAGCGCCGCGTATTGTTCATTCTCGGCATTGCGGTGACCGCGCTGGTCGCATACTATGCCCGCACGGTGTTCTGCATCTCTTCCTATGTCATGGATGATGAACAGGAAATCGAGGAGCTCAACGAAATAGTAACCGCCAGCAGCGAAGCGGTCCGCGAGGTCGTAAATACGTTCCGCTACGGCTATAACGAAACCTCGGACATCATTGCCCGCTACCTTTCCGCACGTCCGGAAGCACGTAACCGCGAAACACTTCGGGAACTGTCCGGAATGTTCGGACTCAACTATCTGATGGTCTTTGATGAAAACGGAAATGAAGTGGTCAGTGATTCGAATTATCTTGATCTGTCGCTGTCTTCAGATCCCGAAGCGCAGACGTATGCCCTGCGTCCGCTGCTCAACGGCGTGGATGTTTCGGCAGTCACCGGAATCAATGACATGACCGGTGAATATGAAGCGATGGCCGGCAGTCCCCTCTGCGATGCGAAAGGCCGTCCGGAAGGAATGGTTCTTGCGTCCATTCCGGCCGATCAGGAACAGAAGATTGAACTGGAACGCTCCCTGGATACGATACTGGATGAAATCATGAGCGGCGGTCAGACGGAATTCTTCCTGGTGAATCAGGATGACCGGTACTTCGTGCATACCCCGCACAGTATGCTGGACTATATGTCGGTGGAGGATTACGGGTTTACCGAAGAGGTTCTGACACCGGGATTCAGCGGCCGGGTGGATCTCGGCAATGCCCCGTACTATATGACCCAGGGAGAACTGAATTCGCTCTATGTATATGCCGCAGTGCCGTTCTCTGTCGTATTCGGCACACGCTTCGTATTCACCTTTCTTGCGGCGGCAGCGGCAGCGGTGCTCTTCCTGATCGGCGCATCCCGGATCCAGCGCGTGAAGATCACGCGTATCTCTGCCGGAAACGAATCAATGGATCCGGCAATGAACGGACACGGCGAGCTGACGAAAATCGCAGGCGAAACCGGCCGGAAGAAGGAACGCCGTCCCGGCAGCCGGATCACGCCGGAAGACAGGACAACCGTGCTTCTGATGCGGATCATTCAGGGCGTCGGTGCGGTGATGGCAGTGGTACTGCTGTTCCGTGACCGTCTGTTGCCGGAAAACTCGATGATCCGGTTTGTGATGGATGGAAACTGGCCGCACGGCATGAATGTCTATGCGGTGACCGCAATCATGATCCTTGTGCTTACCGCAATGGTCGGCGTCACCATGGTGCTCGGCGTCCTGCGGATCCTGTCCCGCATTCTCAGTCCGCGGGCAGAGACGATCTGCCGGCTGTTACGAAGTGCAGTGGAATATCTTTCCGTACTGATGGTCGCATATACCGCATTCGGCTTCCTCGGCGTGCGGGTGGAAACCCTGATCACAACAACAAGCGTCATGGCACTGCTTGTCGGTATGGGCGCACAGGACCTGACGCAGGATATCATTGCCGGTCTCTTCCTGATGTTTGAGAGTGAATTCCAGGTCGGCGATGTGATCGATACCGGCGGAAAGATCGGTATTGTCCGCGAAATCGGCCTGCATTCCACCAAGCTCATTGATATGAACAACAATGTGCTGATCATCAGTAACTCCAAGCTGGCGGATATCATCAACCGGACGCAGCGGACCAGCTTTGCCTTTGTGGACTTTGCGGTTTCTTCCGATGTGAAGATCCGTGACCTTGAAGCACTGTTCAGGGAAAAACTGCCGCCGCTCAGGAAGAAGTATCCCAAGCTCATCGGCGCACCGTACTTCCGCGGCGTGACGACCTTCACCGGAGCCGCGATGAAGTGCAGCGTTGCGGCGGAAGTCATGGAAAAAGACCGGATTCCGATGGAACGGATCCTGAACAAGGAAGTACTGCATATCCTGCAGGATGCGTCCATCAGCCCAATGTAGGAAAGGAGGAGGACGATGGCAGAAAACAGGACAGAAACCACATCAGCCGGCAAACGTACCGGACGGATCCATCATGTCATTCTTGCGGCCGTAATACTCCTGCTTGTAAACGGGCTGGTGCTTTCCGTTTTTACGCTGTTTGAACAGACAAAAAAACTCGAATCCCGTGTCAGCAACAGTATGGACCGTCTGTATACGTCCATCACTGCCGCAGAAAACGCCAGTGAAGGCCTGACGTCGATTTTTGACAACCGTTACCTCGAACGGCTGGAATTTCTGAAACATGTCGCGGACAACGAGGCGGAGGATTACAGCACCCTCATGCAGTTTGCGGCCCGGTATCTCGGAGCGGATGATCTGTTTGTCATGGACCGCCGTACCGGAACCTATCTCTACGGCACCGGGGAAGAACCGTCAAAGGAGGCGGTCAGTGATCTTGCGGTATATCTTCAGAAACAGGAGACTTCCCGCAATGTCCGGGTCTTTGAGGGAAACCGGTACTACATGCTGTTTCTGACGGACCGGCTTACCCTGGTGCAGTGTGTTTCCGGCGAGGCATACGAATACTTCATGGACAACATCTATACGCCGGAGGAAGTCATCCGTACCAACCTGAGTGAAGGAAACAACTTCTCCTTTGCGGTCCGGGGCGGCACCGTTCTGTATTCCCCGAATGAATCGGAAAACGGCATGAAGCTGACGGATATCATGGAGATCCAGCAGAATCTGCCAGCCTTCGTGGACGGTCATGAGGACCGCTTCTCCGTCGCAAAATACAACGGACAGATCCTTCTGATGATGAACCGTCATATCGACGGTGTCGGACTGGATCTGTATCACGGCACCTCTCTGGATTATGTATTCACGAACACCGAACGGATCGTCTGGCCGGTGCTTGCCGGCATTGCGATCATCACGGCGCTGTATATTCTCTACAGTTATTTCCTGCGGGATGATTATGTAAACAAACGTTCCCTGATCGGCATGACCAGGGAGATCCTGCGGTATAAGAGCACGGCGTTTGTAATCCTGTCGGTGATCTTTATTGCCGGTGCGGCATATTACTCCCGGACAACGACCGGGCTTGCGGACTTTATTCATAACTACCCGCAGGCCTTAAGCAATGCGGAAAACGCCTACTATGATTCCATTGTCTGCCAGCGTGATCTTCAGGAGGAGCTTGATAATGCCTCCGTTCAGAACGCACAGATGATTTCCGCTTATCTTTCCGATTATCCCGAGCGCCGCACGGAAGAAGAACTGGGACAGCTCTCCGATATCTTCCGGTACGACTACATCATGATGTTTGACCGGACCGGTACGGAAACCTTATCGGATTCGAGATATACCGGCTATGTGATCTCCACCGATCCCAATGCCCAGTCGTATGTGTTCAATCCGCTGAAGAAGGGCGTTCCGTATGTGATCCGGGAAACCGCAGAGGATGAGCTGACCGGACAGGAGAACCGCATTGTCGGCGTCACAACGAAAAATACGGACGGTCAGGTGGACGGCTTCCTGCAGACCGTGTTCCGTCCGGTTGACCTCGACTATGCGCTTGCCATCAGTACGATGGCGAATACGTTTGACAACTCCGTACTGTCCAATACCTTTGAAAACTTCGCGGTGGACCGGGAGAGTGAGGAACTGATCTATGCGCCGAATCATGAACTGATCGGAGAAGCCGCGCGGGATGCAGGCTTTCCGGAAGAAGCGCTGCGCAGCGGATTCACCGGTTATCTGGATATGAAAGAGGAACAGTACTTCGCGGCATCCAAACAGGTGGAAACGATGTATCTGTATAGCGCGCTTCCGGTATCCCTGATCTTCATGGGACGCGATCTCTTTGTGGTGATCGCGGTGATCCTGGTGTTCCTGAGCATTCTCTGTCTTACCTGGCTGCTTGGACGGATGGTCATTCCCCACCGCAGAAAGGAAGACGTGGTCCTGCCGCCGCCGGTATCGCAGCGCGGATCGGACGGCATGATTCTTGTGGAGACGGAAGAAGGCATCTTCAAGGAGACACTGGCGCCGCATAAGCGGTGGTCGATCCTGCCGCGCAACTGGCTCAGCATGAACGCCGAGGAAAAACTCGGCATTGTGGTGGGCAATGTCCTGCTTGTTATCTCCCTGATTTTCCTTGTGATCGTGGAAAGCCGTGATCAGATTTACGGAGAACACAACCTGATCAGCTATATCCTTGGCATGACGTGGCCGAAGGGATTCAATATTTTCTCGGTCAGTGCCGCGCTCATTACGGGCATTACGATCTTTGTGGCGGCATATATTATCCGGAGCCTGCTGTTGTTGCTGGCGAGATTATTGGATTCAAGAGGCGAGACTGTCTGCCGTCTGTTAAGAAGCTGCGTGAAGTATGTGGCGGCGATTGCGGCACTGTATATGACCTTCAGTTTCTTCGGCATGGATGTTAAGAGCCTTGCGGCATCGGTCGGTTTCCTGGCACTGATCGTCGGTTTCGGCGCAAAGAGCCTGATCACCGATATCGTGGCCGGTCTCTTCATCATCTTTGAAGGGGAATTCCAGGTCGGCGATATCGTTGAGGTTGCCGGTTACCGCGGTATGGTAAAGGAAATCGGCCTGCGCACCACAAAGATCATCAGCTGGGACAAGAACGTCAAGATCATAAACAACCACAACATCACCAGCCTCGTGAACCTCTCCATGCGCAACAGCTTTGCGACGGTCAGTTTCCGTATTCCGGTGACGGTGAATATCGATGATCTGGAAAAGATCTTTGCGGAAGAAGTAAAGGAACTTCCGAAGAAGTATCCGGATATTATCGGCGAGCCGTTCTTCTCCGGTGTGTCCTCCTTCAATGGCACCACCATGGAATGCTGGATCAGTGCGGAAGTGGAAGAACTCAACCGCGGCGATATGGAAAAGGCACTTGCCCGGGAAGTACAGGAAATCCTTGCGAAGCATGAGATTCCGATGAAGTAACAGCGCACCAGGGATAAATCATCTTATGAGCGTTCCGGAATACCGGAGCGCTTTTTATCTGAAACATCCATGTCAGGCATTGATACAAATACGATATATCGCATAATGTATATGAAAAGAAGAAACAGAATGACGGATATTTTTCCCGGATGAAATGCGTAAATTTCCGTTTGTGTGGATCTGTATTTTAACTGCAGTGCAATAACAAAGAACGTCCCAGATTCCGTACAGGAACTGCTGGACTATATTTCGGGCAGAACAGACGGAGAGACTGAACTCACGAAGAAGATTCAGAGAGAAGTCACAAAACGGAATGACGATCCGGACTCGATGGAGTGGGGGATGACCTTTGCCTGATAATTAAGATCTACGATTTGCTTTCCTGCCGGGTCTATACCCGGCTTTCATGATGCTGGAAAAGGGTGCTTTGGAAGCTTCTGAGAATGATATTCCGGTATATCCCGATGAATATGGCCGGATCATACGGAAACTCAAAATAATTTGAGGGTTTCCGCATGCTGATAAACAGATGATATGCGCGGAAACTGCGCAGATTATTGACATTCGGCGCCTTTTATAACTCTTTTTTTTAAGGTAGACTGAGTGTAACTGAGGTTTTTTCATGGGACAAACGTTTAAAATCGCCGAAACGAAGGTGCGAATCACTGCGGACAATGACGCAGTTGCACAGGAAGTCCGGCAGTATCTGAAAGACCATGGGGTGGTTCTGATCAACCTTATGGCAAGCCCGGGTGCGGGGAAAACCACAACCCTTGTGCGCACGATCAATGCCCTGAAGGATGAATTCCGGATCGGGGTCATGGAGGCGGATATGGACAGTGATGTCGATGCCCGCACGATCAGCGAACTGGGTGTCCGGGTTATACAGCTTCATACCGGCGGCAGCTGCCACATGGATGCGGATATGACCATGCGCGGTCTGCAGGAGATGGGAATTGATGACCTGGATGTCGTCATTCTGGAAAATGTCGGCAACCTTGTATGCCCGGCGGAATTCGATGTCGGCGCAGATTTCAGAGTCATGATCCTGTCCGTACCGGAAGGAGATGACAAGCCGCTGAAGTATCCGCTGATGTTTACGGTCAGTGATGTGATGCTTATAAACAAGATCGACACCGCACCGATCTTTGACTTCGACTTTGCGGCGGCGGAAGAACGTGCAAAGGCGCTGAATCCGAAGATTGCCGTCATGAAGATCTCATCGAAGACCGGGGAGGGTTACGATACCTGGATTCCCTGGCTGAAACAGAAGATTCAGGAGGTGCGCAATGAAAGTCATTGAACTGCACAAGTCGGTGACCGCCTCGAATGATGCGGATGCGGAAGCTCTCCGCAAGGAGATGAAGGAGAAGGGAACCCTGCTCATCAATCTCATGTCTTCCCCCGGATCGGGAAAGACAACGCTTCTCTCACGGACGATCAGGGATCTGAGTTCGGAACTGAAGATTGCGGTTCTGGAAGCGGACATTGAAAGTGCGGTGGATGCCGAGCGCATCGAAGCCCTCGGCGCAAGAGCCATCCAGGTTCATACCGACGGCATGTGCCACATGGATGCCGGCATGACACGGACAGGTCTTGAGGCAATGGGACTCGAACAGATCGACCTGGCATTCCTTGAGAATATCGGCAATCTGATCTGCCCCGCGGAATACGATACCGGAGCCGGAAGGAATGTGATGATCCTGTCGGTGCCGGAAGGCGATGACAAGCCGCTGAAATACCCGCTCATGTTTCAGGAGAGCGATGCGCTGGTCATCACCAAGACCGATACCCTGGAGTACTTCGACTTCGATGTCGAGCTCTGTAAGAAACGTGCCCGGAATCTGAATCCGGATATCAGGATCTTCACGGTCAGCGCAAAGACGGGCGAAGGAATGAACGACTGGGAAACCTGGCTGAAAGAGGAGACCTCGGCCTGGAAACAGAAATAATCTTTTGGAAAAGAAGGAGAACATAATGACTGCCACAAAAGAAGAAATGCGGATGACGAATGAACGGGATTACCATCAGGATCCCAATTACGTCGCCCCGGACAAGGAAAAGGAGAAACTTGTCCTGAAACTCGGTACGATGATCACCGACCGGTACCTGAAGAAGTACACCCGGACACTGAATGTCAACGATCCGGAATACTGGGCGCTGGATGAGGTCCTGACAAAAGAGGAAGTAAAATTCCTCCTGTC
The DNA here is from genome assembly GCA_017419465.1 of Solobacterium sp. Taxonomy (GTDB): domain Bacteria; phylum Bacillota_I; class Bacilli_A; order Erysipelotrichales; family Erysipelotrichaceae; genus Bulleidia. The sequence continues at coordinate 26,093 of JAFOLE010000222.1, forward strand.
CTTCAAAAAGACCAGAGTTCCTTATTTCCCGGAACAGATCGCGGAACGGAACGGAATGAGCCTTGAAGAGACGCAGAAGATGCTCGACCATCTGAACTGGGTCGGCATCATCGAGTCCAACCGTGAGAATCCCGAAAAGCGGCTGCAGTACAATGTGCCGATCTTCGTTCCGGGTTCTGCGGAGTTCATGATGATGAACGATGAGCTCACTGCGCAGCACCCCAACCTTGCGACTTTCTTCAACCTGATGACGCAGATGCCGCTGGAAGGCGTTACCCCGATGGTTCCTCCCGGAGGAGCCGGCGTCGGTATGCATGTCATTCCGGTCGAGAAGGCGATCGAAACGGAGAACCAGTCGGTATCCATCGAACATATCAGCCACTGGCTGAGCAAGTATGACAAGTATTCCGTCGGTCAGTGCACCTGCCGCAAACAGCAGACGATGCGCGGCGAGGGATCCGGCGAGATCAACGGCGAATTCTGCATGGGCATGGGCGATATGGCAGAATACTGCGTCAACCGCGGTATGGGCCGCTATATCAGCTATGAAGAAGCGCTCGAGATCCTGGAGCGGGCAGAGCGCCACGGCTTCGTGCATCAGATCACGAATATCGACGGCGAAGAGAAGATCGTCGCCATCTGCAACTGCGCACCCGGCGTCTGCAACGCCCTGCGCACCTCGCAGCTTTACAACACCCCGAACATGAGCCGTTCGGCATACCGCGCACATGTGGACAAGACCAAGTGCGTAGCCTGCGGCAAGTGCGTGGAAGTCTGCCCGGTCGGCGCTGCCAAGCTCGGCCAGAAGCTCTGCACACGCCATGGCGAAGTGAAGTATCCGATGACCCTTCTGCCGGATGAGACCAGATGGACTCCCGACAACTGGAACAAGAACTACCGTGAAGATGCCAAGATCAACTGCTATGAGACCGGTACCGCACCGTGCAAGACCGCATGTCCTGCCCACCTTGCCGTACAGGGTTATGTCAAGATGGCAGCCGAAGGCAGATACCTGGATGCCCTCAAGCTCATCAAGCAGGACAACCCGTTCCCGGCAGTCTGCGGTGCGATCTGTAACCGCCGCTGCGAGGACGCCTGCACACGAGGCACGATCGATGAGCCGATCGCGATCGATGAAATCAAGAAGTTCATCGCAGCCCAGGAACTGAAGGAAGAAAACCGCTATATCCCGATCTGTGAGAAGGATGACGGCGGCATGTGGGGTGACAAGTACAAGATGGCAGTTATCGGTGCCGGTCCTGCCGGCATGAGCTGCGCATACTACCTGCGCACCCGCGGCTATGATGTCACGGTATTTGAAAAAGAACAGCGTCCGGGCGGAATGCTGCTGAACGGCATTCCGAACTTCCGTCTGGAAAAGGAAGTCATCGATGCGGAAATCGATGTCCTGAAGAAGATGGGCGTGGAATTCAAGTGCGGCGTGAACGTCGGAAGCGATGTCACGATCCAGGATCTGCGCCATGAAGGATACAAGGCATTCTATGTTGCCATCGGTATGCAGGGCGGCAGAATGACCGGCGTTCCGGGTGAAGACGCGGAAGGCGTAGAGACCGGTGTTGATTTCCTGCGCCGTGTCAACCTCGACAATACGGTCAAGCTCAACGGTGATGTCATCGTCATCGGCGGCGGCAACGTCGCAGTGGACGTCGCACGCACCGCAAAGCGTGTCACCGACGGCAAGGTTACGATGCTGTGCCTGGAAGGCAAGGATGAAATGCCTGCGGCAGACGATGAAGTCGAAGACGCAAAGGCAGAGGGCATCGAAGTCATGAACGGCTGGGGCCCGAAGGAAATCCTCACAAAGGACGGCAAGGTCACCGGCATCATCTTCAAGAAGTGCACCAGCGTCAAGGATGCGGACGGACGCTTCAACCCGCAGTATGACGAAACCGAAACCATCGAACTCTCCGCAGAAAACATTCTGCTTTCCATCGGTCAGTCCGTAGTCATGGGCGACCTGCTTAAGGGAACTTCGGTTGAAATCAACCGCAACGGCACGATCAAGGCCGATCCGGTTACATTCCAGACTGCCGAAAAGGATATCTTCGCGGGCGGTGACGTATACCACGGCGCACGCTTTGCGATCGATGCGATCGCCGGCGGAAAACTGGCAAGCGAATCCATGCACCGTCATGTACATCCGGGTCAGTCCCAGACCATTGCGCGTGACCTGCGTCAGTTCATTGAACTGAACAAGGATGATGTTGTCATTGAAGAATATGACAATGCGAAGCGTCAGGTTCCGGGCAGACGTGCGGAAGCCGCAATGACCTTCCAGGATGAACGTCTTCCGTTCACTGAGGAACAGGTCAAGAAGGAAGCGAACCGCTGCCTCTCCTGCGGTGCGACTGTCGTCGACCTCAACCGCTGCATCGGATGCGGTCTCTGCACCACACGCTGCGAATTTGATGCAATCCATCTCAGCCGTGACATTCCGGAAGCTTCCACCATGGTCCGCTGTGAAGACAAGATCGGTCCGGTTGCGAAGTACGCTGCACAGCGTGAGATGAAGATCCTGTTCAAGAAGAAGTCCAAGAATGCATGAAATGGGCATCGTGATGCATCTGGCGAAAACGCTGGATGAACTCGCGGAAGAACAGCACATCACAAAGATCGGTTCGGTAACGCTTCAGGTAGGAGAGGTATCCGGCATCATGACGGAGCTCTTCACCGATGCCTGGGATTACTTCAAGGGACGTCACCCCGTACTTGCGGAGAGTGAGCTGAAACTGGAGACGACCCCGGCTGTCACCTATTGTGAAGCGTGCCAGAAGACCTATGAAACCGTAAAGTACGGAAGGACCTGCCCGCACTGCGGAAGCGGGGAAACTTACCTGCTTACGGGCAATGAATGCATCATCAAGGAAATCGAAGCGGAAACCGAAGACCAGGAAGAGGGCGAAGCCGTCGTCACGGTCTGAGGCAGGTTTCCTTCCATCCGTAATCAAAACGAACGCCTGCATATTGTATGCGGGCGTTTTCTTTTCTGAATACATACAGGAATGTATCCGGAACAGCTGTATCAGCTGCTTCTGCACTGCCGGAAAAGGACAGGCGTGACACACCGTTAGTCAAACGGGACGGAATCTGCTAAATTAATATTTAAGCAGTGTGGTTGTTCTCCGGTGTATCTGTCAGCCGGGCAGGAGGCGTTGTTATGTCAGAACAGGATCTGAAACGGTTAAAACGTTCTGAAATACTCGAAATCATGATCGATCAGACGAATGCGGTCAAGATGATGCGTCTTGAGATGAATCAGCTGAAAGAACAGGCCGAGAACTATAAGACAAAAATCGACAAACAGAATGAAACAATCAGCCGCCTGCGGTCCGGTATTGTCGACGTGCCGGAAGAAATTGAAGCGGAAACCGCAGAGCTGAGATCACAGATTGAAGATTACAAAGCGAAGATCAGTGAACAGAATGAAACGATCGCCCGTCTGAAGGAAGGGCGTTCCGGCCAGCCGGCGCAGTCCGATGAGGAAGCGGAACAGCTGAGATCACAGCTTGAAGAATATAAGGCAAAGATCAGCGCGCAGAATGAAACGATCACCCGTCTGAAAGCGGACCGTTCCAGTCAGCCGGCGCAGTCCAATGCGGAAACGGAACAGCTGAAGGCGCAGCTGGAAGACTACCGGTCGAAGATCATCGAACAGAATGAAATGATCGGTCGTCTGCGGGGAGCGCTTGTAAGCAGACCGGCGCCATCCGCTTCAGAAACCGCACAGCTGAAATCGCAGCTTGAAGAATATAAGGCAACGATCAGCGAGCAGAATGAAACCATTTCCCGTCTGCGGGCAGGTCTGGTTAACGGACCGGCGGAATCCGAAGAGGAGAGCCGGCAGATGGATCTTGTCTATAAGCAGATCGAACAGAAACTCAGAAGTCAGCGGGCCCGCATCAGGGAACTTGAGGCGGAAGTTAAAAACCTCCGGAAGGGACAGGCCGCCTCGAGTGCGGAAGCGCCGGAAGACGCTACAACCCAGCTGAATGCGCTGCTGGATGATGCCAAACGTGCGACAGCTGCGCTCCGCCATGCGGCAATCCCCGGGGAAAGCAGGGGGAACAGGCGATGAATCCCGATACGCTTACACCCTTTACCCTGGAACAACTGCAGGAAGAACTCCGCCGGGTCAAATACCGGGACGGATTTCTGTTCGCACTGCGCAATACGATATACGGCCTGATCACCGTCGCGGCAGTGGCGGTCATCGTAGCTGTGTTTGTGACGCCGGTACTGCAGATCTATGGGGATTCCATGACACCGACGCTCGATGAAGGGGAGGTTGTCGTTGCGGTTAAGGGCGATTCCTTCAAAACCGGAGATGTGATTGCCTTTTACTACAACAACAAGATTCTAATCAAACGGGTCATTGCTCAGCCGGGAGAGTGGGTCAACATTGACCCGGACGGTACGGTCTATGTAAACAACACCGAAATTGATGAACCGTATGTTTCCGGCAAATCCATGGGAGAATGTGACCTCATCCTGCCGTACCAGGTGCCGGAATCCCGCATCTTTGTGATGGGAGACCACCGGGATGTCTCCATTGACTCGAGAAGCCGCTCAATCGGCTGTGTGGCAAGTGAACAGATTGTCGGAAAGGTTGTCTTCCGCATCTGGCCCTTAAATGCACTGGGCAGTGTACGATAACCGCATATTTCATACCTTACGCCGTGTTTCAGAACAGTCTGAGATGCGGTGTTTTTTCGTGGAATGAAATCGAACAACTGTTTCTGATGCCGGATATGTAAGCGCCAAATAATTCGTACCTTTAAAACCCTTTAGGTTTTTTGGAGTATTAGGGGTGAATGGAGGTAAGACGTATGGCGATCATGACACTGGCAGGAAAGAATGCGATCCGTGCGAACCAGATCATCCAATGTAAGAA
>JAFOLE010000223.1 GCA_017419465.1 Solobacterium sp.
ATTGTTCAGACAAAATTCACATTGGTATCAGATTTGTCACAGATTCACCCGGTAGTCTTACAGGTGCAGGGAGGTAATCCACATGAACACCAGCGCAGTATTTGAAGCAACCATGATGCGGGTGGAACACAAGTTCCCTTTGACAAAAGCACAGGCGGAAGAATTTCTCCGCCGGGCGATGCCGCATCTTCAGCCGGACATGTATCCGGAATATGATCTGCACAACATCTATTACGACACCCCGGACAATGCACTGATCATCCATTGTCTCGGACATCCCCAGTACAAGGAAAAGCTCCGGCTCAGAACGTACGGGGAACCGGATGACAAAAAGCCGTGCTTCCTGGAGATCAAGAAGAAATTCAAGGAGACCGGCGTCAAACGACGGATCGCCATAGGCGAACGGGAAGCCGCAGCTTACTTCCGTTACGGAAAGGCACTGAAGGATGATTCTCAGATCGCTTCGGAAATCACATATCTAGCCGAATCACGGAAGCTGGAAGAAAAGATGTTTATTGCCTATCACCGCAAAGCATTCTCCGGCATTGAGGAGGCAGATCTCCGTATCACATTTGACACCGATATCTGTTATCGGCTGAACCATCTGAGTCTTCACAAAACCGGGGAAGAAACCATGATCACAGGTGAGGATGAAGTCCTGATGGAGATCAAGGTCAGCGACCGCTATCCGCTCTGGCTCACAGAAATCCTGAGTGATATGAAGCTGTACCGGAGAAACTTCTCGAAGTACGGCACGATCTATTCTGAATTATTCAAAGCGTCCGTGAACCGGACCGCCAGTCATAACACCGCCGCCGCAGGCTATCCTGCTTATCCGGCGGCACGAAAGGAGAACGTAACATGTTTGGCACAGTCTTAACAGCAGCACAGCTGACCGTTTCAGAAATCGCAATCTGCGCAGGCGCGGCAGTCCTCTGCGGCCTGATCATCGCATTAAGCTATAAAGCCGTCGGAACACCGTCCCGTTCCTTCTCGGTGACCCTGGTCATCCTGCCGGTCATCGTCATGATGGTCATCATGATGGTAAACGGAAATCTCGGCGTCGGCGTCGCAGTCGCCGGATCCTTCTCACTCGTCCGCTTCCGTTCGCTTCCGGGAAAGGCCAGTGACATCGCAGCGGTATTCCTTGCGATGGCTGCCGGTCTTGCGTGCGGCACCGGTTATGTCGCATATGCCGTGCTGGCAAGTCTTGTAATCTGCGCCGTCATGGCAGGATGCTCGAAGCTTGGTATCTTCGCGCAGGATGCTTCGCATCGTTACCTTACGATCACGATTCCGGAAGATCTCGATTATGCGGATGCCTTTGCGGATATCTTCAAAAAGTACACTTACGGCGCATCCCTTACATCGATGAAAACTGTCAACCTCGGTGCGCTCTATGAACTGCGTTATGAAGTGCAGCTGCGGGATGCCGCAAAGGAAAAGGCCATGCTGGATGCGATCCGCACCCGCAACGGCAATCTGACGGTTGTCTCCAGCCTGATGGCACCGCTTGCGACAGAACTGTAATACCGTCTGATTGAACGTAACGGATTCAGACACACGATTAAACCAGACAATCGTGTGTTTTTTGATTGATTACGGATTTGCATTCCGATGTACGAAACAGGAAAACACGGTAATATTAAACAGGTATTAATATGGAGGCTTTCACTATGCGCGCATTTATCCATGCAAAATTATATGAACGTTCCGAGGACGCATTTCTTGTACAGGATGACCGGTTTGCGGCGTTTGGCTCAACGGATGAGATCCTTGC
>JAFOLE010000224.1 GCA_017419465.1 Solobacterium sp.
GATCCGCTTCCGGGAAATCATCACCACCGTGGAAGAAGAGGACGGCTTTGTCCGCGTCATCGACAACCGGGAAATGAAGCGGTATGACATCAACCGTCTGGTGACCGGAATGAGCGCGTTTATCCGTTACGGCAAGGTGGATGAGATCGTGCGCTACTGGCGCAGCCGGAATATCAGTGACCGTCATGTGGATGTCCTGCTGTATGCGATGAAACAGATCGATGAAGGCGTTTCGCTGTGCAATATCGGAGTTCTCGAAACCGGCATCCGTCTGCTGAAACAGACACTGTCGCAGCCGTTGGAAGAAGCCCCCCGGCAGCTGGAACTCAATATCTTCCGGATCCTCGAGAATACGATCCGCATGGATTACGGCGCACTGCTGGAAGGAGACACGCTGGATGAACTCGAACTGGTTCGCTGGGCATTCCGAAAAAAATTCTACCAGCAGGCGGTAACGATTATTGAATCCCGCATGCCGCAGGACTTCCTGGAAAAACGCATCCTCTACTATGCGGAAGATGAGGAAGAGATCAAGGAGTTTAAGAAGGAACTCAACCGCGTCTACTGGGAGACGCTGCCAAAGGACCGCTGGAGTTTCAAGGATCTGGAACATTATTTCATCAAGTTCTACGGCCGCTCTGTCTTCCCGAATATTCCCGATGCGGCGGAACGGCAGAGAAAATATACGGAACTCCGTGTCGGTTCCCTGGACGGGGATGAAATCTACCCGATCAAGAAAGCGTACTCGGTTCTGAAGGAGCGGAAGGATCTTCTGAGCGATGTGCTGCTGGCATATTACAATGCGGGGGATGTCCGCAACAAAATGAACCACGCAGAAAATGTTCCCGTTACCGGTACGGATGACCTTCATCAGGAAAATCCTCACCTGCGGATCGTCCGGGAAGCCGTGATGACCTTTATTGAAGCTTATGACAAGGCACGTGCCTGGATGAAAGAACAGAATCTTACGCCGGAGAAACCGCTGGAGATCGATCCGGAGGTGTTCAAAAACTATACCTACTATCACCGGCCGAAGGGACACAATCCGAATAAGGCGTTCAAAAAGGACAAGGTGAAAAAAGACAAACCGAAGAACGCGGTCTTTGCGGTGGAAAGCGCAGAAGGCACCGCAGGAAGCGGGATTGAAATTACGATCAGAGTAAACCGATAAGAGAACGGCGGACGTCCGCAGAGGCGTCCGTTTTCTTTTCTTCCGTGATGAACAGGAGTATGATGAACAGGCTGCTATAAAAAGGGATGGCAGAAAAAGGGGACACAACAATATGAATACAAAACAGCTTACAAGATGTGCATTAATGACTGCCGTGATCGCGGTACTGGCGCCGCTCGCCATTCCGTCATCCCTCGTTCCGGTATCACTGTCGACCTTTGCGGTGATGCTGGCGGGAGCGATTCTCGGACCGAAGGAAGGCGTTATCTGCACGGCCGTATATTTACTGCTCGGTGCGATCGGCATTCCGGTCTTTGCGAACTGGAGCTCCGGCATCAGTATTCTCTTCGGTATGACCGGCGGTTATCTGTTCGGTTATCTGCCGCTTGCCTGGTGCACGGGTAAGGCGGCCGAAAAGAGCACGTCGTTTATGAACCTGGTCATCGGAATGGTGATCGGCACCGTTATTCTTTATGTAATCGGAACCATCTGGTTCATGGCCTATATGAAGATGGGCCTGATGCCTTCGCTGGCCGCATGCGTGCTGCCGTTTCTGCCGGGGGATGCGGCCAAGATCGTCGTGACCGCACTGGTTGCGCCGCGGGTCCGTACCGCAATCGCAAACAGCCGCTGATGAGGAAAGTGCACGGTCCGTCCGGAAGATGCTAAAATAATGACAGAACCACAACTTACTATGGGAGGATCATTATGGCAACCAAACTGATGGAATTTCCGAATCCGAACGGATCACTGAAGCTTCGTGTACAGAAGGGACACTTTGCGACCAGTCACAGTCATATCAATTACTACGTTGACCTGACCTTTACAAAGCATCGTCTCTCCGAGGCAAGAGAAGCAGCGCGGCTGCTTGCCGCAAAGTTCAAGCACTCCACGATCATTGATACGATTCTGTGCCTGGACGGCACCGAAGTCGTCGGTGCATGCATGGCAAGCGAACTGACCCGCGTCGGCTTCTCCAACATCAATACCCACAATACGATCTACGTCGTCACACCGGAACATACCACGGGAAGCCAGCTGCTGTTCCGTGACAACACGGTTCCGATGATCCGCGGCAAGCATGTACTCATCCTTGCGGCGTCCGTCACAACCGGCTATACCGTACAGGGCGGTATCGAGGCAATTCAGTACTACGGCGGTCAGGTTGCCGGTGTCTGCGCAATCTTCGCTTCGACAAAGGAATGCTTCGGATATCCGATCAGCGCTGTCTTCACAACGGAAGGCATCCTGGATGACTATGAAAGCAAACCGAGTCATGAGTGCCCGTTATGCAAGGCAGGCAAGAAGGTGGATGCGATCGTCAATACGTACGGCATCTCCTATTTCAAATAAGTTTCCGAATCAGAATTGAGTTCCGTAAGGTCCGGTGCATGCCGGACTTTTCTGTGGATTGATGAATTCTGAAATTATTTCACAAAGTTTCCCGGGCAAATGCGGAAAAAGGCAAATTTTGTTGTGAAAAAATCATCAAATCCCTACCAATTTAACCGGTTTTCTTTTATTATTAGTGGGATTTGTATTTTCTTGGGAGAGGTTAACAGATGAAAAGAAAAGTAAATATTACAGAAACCGTCCTTAGAGATGCCAACCAGTCCCAGATCGCGACACGTATGCCGCGTTCGGACTTCGAAGGCATTCTCGAGACAATGGACAAAGCAGGCTACTATTCCATGGAAGTCTGGGGAGGCGCTACATTCGATTCCTGCCTCCGTTACCTGGATGAGGATCCGTGGGACAGACTGCGTTTTATCCGTTCCAAGGTCAAGAACACCAAGCTGCAGATGCTGCTGAGAGGACAGAACATCCTCGGCTACCGTCATTATTCCGATGACACGGTCCGTGCGTTCGTCCGCAAGTCCGTTGAAAACGGAATCGACATCATCCGTATCTTTGATGCCCTGAACGACCCGCAGAACATGGCAACCGCCATTGACGAGTGTATCAAGGCAGGCGGACATGCGCAGGGCACAATCTGCTATACGACAAGCCCGGTTCACACATTCGAGAAGTATGTTGAACTCGGCAAGAAGCTCGAGTCCATGGGATGCCATTCCCTGTGCATCAAGGACATGGCCGGCATCATGAGCCCGAAGGCATGCTATGACCTGGTCACAGAGCTCAAGAAGGATGTCAACATTCCGATTTATGTACATTCCCACACCACAACCGGTCTTGCACCGATGACACTGCTCAAGGCAATTGAAGCAGGCGCAGACGGTGTTGATACCGCGATCTCCATTTTCTCCGGCGGAACATCCCATATGTCCACAGAGTCTCTGGTGTATGCTCTCGAAGAGATGGATTATGACACCGGTGTTGATCTCAAGGTATGCCAGAAGATCAACGACCACTTCAAGCCGGTTCAGGCACGCTTCATCAAGGAAGGCGGCCTCAACCCGTCCGTTCTTACCACAAAGATCGATGCGCTGAACTACCAGATCCCGGGCGGAATGCTTTCCAACCTGATCTCTCAGCTCACCGCAGTTGACAAGCTCGACCAGCTCGACGCGGTTCTCGAAGAGACACCGAAGGTCCGCAAGGACATGGGCTATCCTCCGCTGGTTACCCCGATGAGCCAGATGGTCGGCACCCAGGCAGTCACCAACGTCCTGACCGGCGAGCGCTACAAGCTCATCTCCAAGGAAGTCAAGGCATACTGCCGCGGTGAATACGGCGCAAGCCCTGCACCGATCGATCCGGATCTCATGAAGAAGGCGCTCGGTGACGAGAAGCCGATCGAAGGCAGATATGATGACACGATCGAACCGGAATTCCCGGAGGCGAAGAAGTACCTCGGTGACCTCGCGGAAAGTGAAGAGGATGTTCTGAGCTACATTGCCTTCCCTCAGCAGGCAGAAGCCTTCCTGAAGGAACGTCAGGAAAAGAAGGCGCTCAAGGTCAGCTACACCATTCAGGAGGCTGAGTAATCATGGGCGCAGGAAGAGCACTGATCATCGCCGCTTCCGGATTCATGGTCGTCTTCCTGATGCTGTGCCTTCTCTGGTTCATCATCGTTATGGTCAATAAGATCACGATGGCTCTGGAAGGAAAGACAGCGGAAGAAGCACCCGCAGCTCCGGTCAGGGAAACTCTGGCCGCAGCGGAAGCTTCGGCAGACGATACCGTATACGGCGGGGAAATCGCACTGTATGACGTTGATGAAAAGACTGCCGCATGCATTATGGCAATCATCAGTGATGAGACGAAGATCCCGCTCAACCAGCTGATCTTCAAGTCGATCAAGGCACTCAACTAAGGGGGAAGAAAAATGAAATACGTTGTTACATTAAACGGCAAGAAATATGAAGTAGAAGTTGAAAAGGGCAATGCGACTGCAGTCTATGCCGGTCCGGCAGAACCTGTAGCGGCGGCTCCGGCTCCCGCGGCAGCTCCGGCTGCGGCACCTGCGGCGGAAGCAGCTCCTGCGGCAGCACCCGCTCCGGCGGCAGCTCCGGCAGGCGCAGGCGATCCGGTCAAGTCTCCGATGCCCGGCACCATTCTCGATGTAAGAGTATCTGCCGGTCAGGCAGTCAAGGAAGGCGACATCCTGTTTATCCTTGAGGCAATGAAGATGGAGAACGAAATCGTTGCGCCGCGTGCCGGAACGATCACTTCCGTGACCGTATCCAAGGGCGCATCCGTCCAGACCGATCAGGTGATCGCAACCATCCAGTAAGCAGGAGATCCAGAATGAATATTATAGATATCCTGATTATGATCTTTCAGGAATCCGGATTTGCAGGACTGATTGAAGATCCGCGATACCTGATTATGATTCTGCTGGCGTGCTTCCTGCTGTATCTCGGCATTCACAAGAAGTACGAACCGCTGCTTATGATTCCGATCGCGTTCGGTATGCTGCTGGCAAACCTGCCGCGCACCGGAATTACCGACGGTCTCATTCACTATCTCTCACTCGGTGTTGAATACGGTATCTATCCGTCCCTGGTATTCCTGGGAACCGGTGCGATGACCGACTTCGGACCGCTGATCGCCAACCCGTCTTCCTTACTGATGGGTGCCGGCGCACAGTTCGGTATCTTCACCGCATTCCTGATGGCACTCGTGCTCGGCTTTGATCCGAAAGTCGCAGCTGCGATCGGTGTCATCGGCGGTGCCGACGGTCCTACCGCGATTCTTACCGCATCCAAGCTTGCGATGGAATACCTGCCGGCAATTGCCATTGCGGCATATTCCTACATGGCGCTGATTCCGATGATTCAGCCGCCGATCATGCGTGCACTCACCACGGAGAAAGAGCGCAAGACGGTCATGAAGCAGACCCGCACTGTCACTAAGAAAGAGCGGATCATCTTCCCGATCGCCGTTACCGTATTCGTTGTCCTTCTGATTCCGGATACCGCACCGCTTGTCGGTCTTCTGATGTTCGGAAACCTTCTGAAGGAAACCGGTCTTACCGACCGTCTGAGTGATACTGCGCAGAACGCGCTGACCAACATCGTCATCATCTTCCTCGGTATCTCCGTAGGTGCCAAGGCAGGTGCGGAAACCTTCCTGACGATCCGTACGATTGAAATCGTTGTCCTCGGTCTGATCGCATTCAGCTTCTCGACAGCCGGCGGTCTGATCCTTGGCAAGATCATGTACAAGGTCACCGGCGGAAAGGTCAACCCGCTGATCGGTTCGGCAGGCGTATCTGCAGTTCCGATGGCTGCACGTGTCAGCCAGATCGAAGGCCAGAAGGCAAACCCGAACAACTATCTGCTCATGCATGCCATGGGTCCGAACGTTGCCGGTGTTATCGGCTCTGCCGTTGCGGCAGGCTTCATGCTGAAGATCTTCGGCGCATAAGAATAAACGTAAAAAGGAAATCCGCTGCACGGGTTTCCTTTTTTTTGTTATGCAAAAATGACGGGTCTGATGAATCACCAGGAGGCAAGAGAGATTTCGCCGGAGTTCAGTACATAGGTCTGATCTGCGCGCACGATGAGATTGCCGTCCGCATTGATGTCTTCCGCCATGCCGGTAACGGTTTCTCCGTTCTGTACAAAGGAAACTTCCTTTCCCAGCAGGATGGACGCATCTTTATATGCCTTGATCAGTTCCGCTGATTCGAGATGATCGCACCAGTACAGCAGGCGGTTGGTAAGAACTGCCGCAAGCACATTGCGGTCAAGGTCCGGCCGGTTCAGGGAACCTGCTTTTCCTTCCAGTTCCGGAGGGAAGACCTTCTGGGCAATGTTGATGCCGATGCCGATGATGATGCCGGCAGGTTCGCCGGACGAAAGGCGGGGTGCCTCACACAGAATGCCCGCAACCTTCCTGTGATTGAGGTACAGATCATTGACCCACTTGATGCCGCAGGTGATGCCTGCGGTTTCCAGAATCGCTTCCTGAAGGGATACCGCTGCCGCGATCGTCGTCTTTGCGATGGCAGATTCATAGTTTTCCGGTTTGATGACCAGACTGTAATACAGACCGCTGTCGGGCGAGAAAAACGAGTTTCCGTGCCTTCCCCGGCCGGCCGTCTGTTGTTCCGCCGCAAGCAGAAACGGTGTGTTCTTTCCGTTTACAAGCATGTCTCTGGCACGGGTATTTGTGGAGTCCGTCACTTCGTAAACGATTACATTGCAAACCGGTTTTGTAAAATGTTTCAGAATCTCCGATTTGTCTAGTTTTTTGCTGAAATTTTCCATATTTCCTATTTCATCTGTCCCTAAAAAATTATACAATATTCCGTGAAATTGGTAATTTTTTAACAAGTTACCAGGAAAAGAGAAAGAGGTTAAGATGAGTCAGATCGATTTAACAAAGTATGGCATCACAGGCACGAAGGAAATCGTGTACAACCCGTCCTATGAACTTCTCTTCAACGAAGAGATGAAGCCGGAACTCACCGGTTACGAAAAGGGACAGCTCACAGAACTTGACGCAGTCAACGTCATGACCGGTATCTATACCGGACGTTCCCCGAAGGACAAGTACATTGTCATGGACGAGAACTCCAAGGACACTGTCTGGTGGAACACACCGGAGTATCCGAATGACAACCATCCGCTGAGTGAAGAGAACTGGGCGATCCTCAAGGATCTTGCGCTCAAGGAGCTCTCCAACAAGCGTCTGTTTGTCGTCGATGCATTCTGCGGCGCAAACAAGGACACCCGTATGGCAGTCCGCTTCGTCATGGAAGTCGCATGGCAGGCACACTTCGTAAGAAACATGTTCATCAAGCCGACTGAGGAAGAGGCCAAGAACTTCGAACCGAACTTCGTTGTTTACACCGCATCCCTTGCGAAGGTCGACAACTATAAGGAAATGGGTCTCAACTCCGCGACTGCGGTTGCCTTCAACATCACAAGCCGTGAACAGGTTATCCTGAACACATGGTACGGCGGTGAGATGAAGAAGGGCATGTTCTCCATGATGAACTACTACCTCCCGCTCCAGGGCATCGCATCCATGCACTGCTCCGCAAACACCGATATGGAAGGCAAGAACACTGCAATCTTCTTCGGTCTCTCCGGAACCGGTAAGACAACACTGTCCACCGACCCGAAGCGTCTGCTCATCGGTGATGACGAGCACGGCTGGGACGATGAAGGTGTCTTCAACTTCGAAGGCGGCTGCTATGCAAAGGTTATCAACCTCGACAAGGATTCCGAACCGGATATCTATAACGCAATCCGCCGTGATGCGCTCCTCGAGAACGTTACGGTTGATGCAAACGGAAAGATCGATTTCGCAGACAAGAGCGTAACCGAGAACACCCGTGTTTCCTATCCGATCGATCACATCGAGAACATCGTTCAGAAAGTACGTCCGACATCTTCCGGCCCTCAGGCAGAGAATGTAATCTTCCTGTCCGCTGATGCATTCGGCGTTCTGCCTCCGGTTTCCATCCTTGATCCGGAACAGACACAGTACTACTTCCTGTCCGGCTTCACAGCTAAGCTTGCAGGTACAGAGCGCGGCATCACAGAGCCGACTCCGACCTTCAGCGCATGCTTCGGACAGGCATTCCTCGAACTCCATCCGACAAAGTACGGCGAAGAGCTCGTCAAGAAGATGAAGAAGAGCGGTGCGAAGGCATACCTCGTCAACACCGGCTGGAACGGAACCGGCAAGCGTATCTCCATCAAGGATACCCGCGGCATCATCGACGCAATCCTGAACGGTGATGTTCTCAAGGCTCCGACCAAGAAGATCCCGTACTTCAACTTCGAAGTACCGACCGAACTTCCGGGCGTAGACAGCGGCATCCTCGATCCGCGTGACACCTATGCGAACGCTTCCGAGTGGGAAGAGAAGGCAAAGGATCTTGCAGGACGGTTCATCAAGAACTTCCACAAGTACGAGACCAACCCGGCAGGCAAGGCGCTTGTCGCAGCTGGACCGAAACTCGACGAGGAGTAATCCACTGATTCATCAAAGACGTCTGCACACTGTGCGGGCGTCTTTCTTTGTATTCCGGCAGAGGATACCGTATGATTTGTGGTGAAAGGAACATCATCTATGAACAATTTTGTATATTATGCACCGACGGAAGTTGTATTCGGAAAAGGAGCGGAAGAACAGACCGCTTCCCTGGTTTCGAAATACGGAGGATCCCGTGTTGCGGTGATCTATGGCGGCCAGTCCGCAAAAAAGAGCGGCCTGATCGACCGTATTCTCGAGAACCTTCATACCAGCGGCATTGAAGCGCTGGCGATGGGCGGCGTTGTCCCGAATCCGCTGGTTTCCACAGCCCGTGAGATGACCGAACAGGCAAAGGTGTTCGGCGCAGATTTCATTCTTGCGGTAGGAGGCGGCAGTGTCATCGATACGGCAAAGGGTGTCGCACACGGTACCGCAAACCCGGATCATGATCTCTGGGATTTCTGGAGCGGAACCCCGCTCACAAAGAGTCTGCCGGTCGGCGCGGTTCTTACCATCTCTGCGGCCGGAAGCGAAATGAGTGATTCCGCGGTCCTGACGAATGATACAGAAGAAAATGTGACAAAGCGTGGTGTCAGCACACCGTTCAACCGCTGCAAATTTGCGGTCATGAATCCGGAACTCACCATGACGCTGCCGAAGTATCAGATCGGCGCCGGTGCCGCAGATATCTTCATGCATACATCCGAGCGGTATTTCGGTGCCGTGCAGGGAAATCATCTGACGGATGAGATCGCGGAAGGTCTCTTCCGCACGATCATCAAGTACGGTCCGCTCGCATACAATGATCCACAGAATTATGAAGCGATGAGCGAAATGATGTGGTGCAGCAGTATCTCGCATAACGGCATTACCGGCCTTGGCTCAAGCGGAGGCACCGGAAAGGAAGGCGACTGGGCATGTCATCAGCTTGGCATGGCGATCTCCGCGCTGTATGACTCCACACACGGCGCAACGCTGAGTGCGGTATGGGCGGCCTGGTGTCACTATGTCATGGACAAGGATGTTGCCCGGTTTGCGCAGTTTGCGCGCAAAGTGTACGGCATCACGGAAGAAGATGACCGGACTGCGGCAGAGGCAGGCATTGCGAAGACCAATGAATTCTTCAAAGCGCTGGGCATGCCGCTGAACCTGCATGAACTGCTTGGCCATGAAGTGAGTGAAGAGGAAATCGCCGCACTTGCAAAGTCCTGCAGCTGGGATCATAAGCGCACCGTCGGATCCTTCCGTGTCCTTGACTACGATGACATGGCAGCGGTATTCCGTCTTGCAAAATAAGAGTTGAACGATAAAAAAGGGCAGATCGATGATCTGCCTTTTGCGTGTCTTATTCTTCCGGTTTCGGTGTGTTCAGCTTGCGGACGAGACGCAGGAGTTCTTCCTTTTCTTCTTCCGTAAGATTTGCAAACAGGGGTTTGATGCGTTCTGCCCGTTCATCGCTGATCTCGTATGCACGTGCTTTTCCGAGTTCACTCAGCGTAATGCGGGTCGCGCGCCGGTCTTCCGGGTCAATCGTCCGTTCAATGTAGCCGTCGGACTGCAGTTTCTCGATCAGCTCAGACATGGAGGATGGATTGACATGGAGTTTTTCGGCAAGGTCTTTCTGCCGTGCGCCGTCTTCATATTCCAGCAGCGTCTGCATGACCTTTTCCCGCGCAAACGGACGGTTTCCGTGGCCGTGATGCGGCGGCATCGGAAACGGGGGATTCCCCGGTCCGTGCGGACCCTCCATGGGCTGTCCCATGCGGTGACGGGGATGAAACCCGCCGTCCGGGAACTCTTTATGCATGATGGCGCGGCGGAATTCTTTCGGCAGGCGCATCAGTTCGTCGAATAAGAGAATGTCGGTTGACTGTGACATATTGCTTTACCTCCTTTACAATTAATTTGGTACCGAACTATTTATAACGGATAACTTTACTGGTGTCAATATATTACGGTACCGAAATAAATAATATGCGAGAGTTTTCTTCTTGCATTCCCGTATATGCAGGAAATATAGTTTATTTAACAGGTATTGCGGCACCTGCCGCAGGGAAAGGGATAATTGTTATGAGTTATAAACTGTGGGACCTCGCATCCGATCTGAAACAGAACTATGAGTGGGTGGAACTGTCACATGAACTGAGCCAGGACAGCCCGTACTGGGCAGGAATTCCGGATGGATCTGTCGAAGTATGCAAAACCGTATTTGACTGGGGCAATCCGATGCTGGAGTGCCTGATCCAGACCTTTAAATTTCCGGGTCAGTTCGGTACGCATATCGATTTCCCGGGACACTTCATCCATGACGGAAAGCTCTCGGAATCCTACTCCACGGAAAGCATGGTATATCCGCTCTGTGTGATCGATATCACGGAACAGGTAAAGCAGGATGTGCATTACGCCGTCACTAAGGCGGACATCCAGGCTTATGAAGCACAGTACGGTCCGATTCCGGACGGCGCATTCGTTGCGCTGCGCACGGACTGGGCAAAGAACTGGCCGGATATGGACAAACTGTCCGGTATTGCGGAAGACGGCAGCGAAAACTTCCCGGGCTGGTCGCTGGAAGCCCTGAAGTACATCTATGAAGAGCGCAATGCGGCCGCAAACGGACATGAAGCACTCGATACGGATGCCTCTGCGGAAGCCGCAAAGGCAGGCGATCTTGCCTGTGAGCGCTATGTGCTCGCACAGGGCAAGCTCCAGGTGGAAGTGCTCGACAATCTGGATAAGGTAGCCCCGGCTGGCGCGCTGATTCTGGTCATGTGGCCGCGCATCAAAGGTGCGACCGGCATGCCGGTACGTGCCGTTGCGATCACACCGAAAGCATAATTCCGGACAAACAGAGAACGGGTCCTGTAAACACGCAGGACCCGTTTTAAAAACGCCGTTTCCGGCGTTAATTACAGAATATGAAGTTCCTTCAGCTGTTCGATGGTATCTTCCGAAGAGGAATGGTTGATGACCGTTCCGCCTTTTTTCTGCCATTCTAGACCGTTCTTGGTATAGTCGTCGATGAGCAGATATTCCGGACCGAAACAGTAGTTGATTTTTTCTTCCCGCAGGACCGTATTCACAACCACCTTGTCGTTGAGAAATTCTCTTGCCCATTCGATCTTGTCCTGGCCGGCTTCGGGAATATTACGTTTCGGCTTGGGAACACCGGTGAGAATTTCACACCGGTCGCCGTAGGCATTGTATACAGCTTCAAACATTTCCACCGCACCCGGCATCGGTTTCAGCCGGCGGTAAAAATGACCGGTATCACGGATCGCATCCCACATTTTTTTGTTGGCTTCGGCAGAGTCATGACCCTGGTGGGGACGGGGAAGGCCGCAGAGCTCTTCCACTCCTCCGTCAAAGTCTGCCAGTACGCCGTCCATGTCAAAGTATATTTTCTTGATTTCCATTTCAAGCTCCGTTACTGTTCCTGCGTGAACCGGCGGATTCCATCGACGGCAGTTTCATACATGGTTTTCAGTGCCGCAATCTTCTGCCGGACTTCATCATCGCTGAGTTTCCGTACCGCACCCGGACGGAATTCCTCAGTGATTTCCGAGGCCGCATTGGAAAGATTCATGAGGCCGAGATTGGCATAGACACCTTTCATGGCGTGTGCCGCCTCAAACATGCCGTTTGCGTCAAATGCGTCTGCGGCATTCATGAGATTTTCAAACGATTTGTCATCCAGCAGCTTTACGATGAAGCGGCTGATCAGCATATCATTCATCAGTGTTCTGACGGCGGCATCGTAGTCACCGCCGATCTGTTCATACAGTTCTTTCGGCGTCATAATAATCACTCCTTGCGTGTCTCTAAATCTTTACGAATCAGGGCTTCAAATTCCTCTGCCGGGACCGGCTTTGAAAAGTAGTATCCCTGCACGAATGCACATCCGGCATCCTTTAACAGCCGAAGCTGTTCCTCATCCTCAACACCTTCCGCAATGACCGGAACACCGATATATTCGGCAATATCGAGAATCAGTTCGATCATCCGGAAGTCCCGGTTGTTTTCCCGGACATTCTGGATGAACTTCATATCCATCTTAAGGGCATCGACGGGAAGTGTCGACAGCATATTCAGAGAAGAATAGCCGGAGCCGAAATCATCCATCTCAATTTTGAATCCCTTACGGCGCAGCCGCTGTACGACCTGAAGCAGATCATCGGAATTATCCACATAGGCACTCTCCGTGACTTCAAGCAGAAGATCTTCCGGAGAGAGGTGGTTTGTGTTCACAAGATCCATCAGTGTCTGTTCAAGACCGGCATCGTAGATCTCCTGCCGGGACAGGTTGACAGAGATCGGTACCGTCACACCAAGGCACTGTTTCCAGTCCGCGATCTGACGGGCGGCTTCCTTCCAGACATAATGATCCACGATATGAATGAGACCGCTGCGCTCAAACAGGGGGATGAATTTGCCCGGGGATATCATGCCGAGTTCCGGATGTTTCCAGCGGATCAGTGCTTCTGCGCTGTTGAGGCGCGGAGTATCGCCCTGAATCCTGTACTTCGGCTGATAGTAGACAAGGAACTGATGTTCCGTGATGGCGCGGTCAAGGTCATTGGTAAGCCGTTCATCCTGCTGTTCTGCCGCATAAACACGGTCGTCATAGACCATGAGACTGCTGTTGTAGTTGTCTCTCAGCATATTGCAGGCGGTGCGGGCACGGTCCAGCCGCTTTGCGATTGAAAGGTCATGGGTAGACGGGCAGATACCAATCCGAACCCGGATCGGTGCACTGTTCGGCACCGTACGGACTGCGTCCTGGACCATCTCAAGCAGCGGCTCATAATTATCGGTATGCGGGAAGAAGAGATAGAAACTGTCTGCTTCGGCACGGGCAGCCACACCCGGCACATCCTGGATATACTGACGCAGGGCAGAACCGATTGCCCGAAGCAGTGTATTGCCTCCGACCCGTCCGTACAGTTCATTGAATGAGCGGAACCGGCTGATATTGAGCACACCGATATCCATCGGCGTATCCGGGTTGTCCTCCTGGACATTCCCGCTGAATTTTACGAAGAACTGACCGGAATAAAGACCGGTAATGGAATCGATCGATGCGGTGTTGATCAGGTCTTTGCCTTCCCGCAGTTCAATGATGCGGTCGATGCGGGTCAGGATGACTTCATGGAGATCAAACGGTTTGGTGATAAAGTCCGAAGCGCCCAGTTTCAGCGCCCGCAGTTCCGCATCCTTTTCGGAAGTCAGAACAACAACCGGAATCTCACCGTAGGTATCCGGATCGTCCTTCATGATTTCCAGTACCTGAAATCCGTCGATATTCGGCATGATCAGGTCCAGAAGAATCATCGATAACGTAGCCTTGTGTTCGCGGATATAGGAAAGGGCTTCCTCGCCGTCACAGGCATAGGCTACGTTATAATCGGACACAATGGTACCGAGAAGTTCACGGTTGATTTCCTGATCATCGACGATCAGAAGATTCCGGTGCTGTCGGTATTCTTTCTTCAGCATATCGATCAATTCTCCCTGGCTGATGTTGAAATGCGCGGAATGAGGATGATTATAACCTTACAGACTGCATCTCTTAATAATTATATATAAAAACTCACGCAGATTCTCTCACGAAAACAAAGAGAATTCACATCCTTAAAGAAGGGTATCCTCCCATTCCGCTTCACGGAACCCGACCAGTACGCGGTCATTTTCCGCAAGAATCGGCCGTTTCACCAGCATTCCGTCCGACGCAAGCAGATCCAGCATTTCGTCTTCGGACATTGTTTTCAGCCGGTCTTTCAGATTCAGTTCCCGGTATTTCTTTCCGGATGTATTGAAGAACCGGGTCAGCGGAAGGCCACTGGCTTTATAAAATGTCTCCAGTTCCTTCCGGGAAGGATTATTTCCCGCGATATCGCGCGGTTCATATTCCATCTGGTGTTCATCAAGCCACTTCAGTGCCCTGCGGCAGGTCGAGCATTTTGCATAACAAAGTACGGTTTTCATCCGAAACGGTTCCTTTCTGTACCGCCGGAATTCCGGCGCTTCTGCCTTCATTATAAGCGAAGCGGCATTCTCTGCGGCAGGAGGGAATGGCATGATATGATGAATGCATATATTGCAGGTGCGTGTTATGGTAATTTCATTTATTCTGGCAATTCTGCCGATCGTATTTCTTGCGGCGGGGCTTCTGGTATGGAAGCTCCCGGCTTATCAGGCAGCCGCAGGCTCCTTTCTGATTTCCGCTGTGCTGGCACTTCTGTACTGGAAAATGCCGCTGTCCGCAATGGCGCTGTCTGCGCTGGAAGGTGCACTGATGGCGCTCTGGCCGATCGCGCTTGTGATTCTTGCAGCGGTATTTGCGTACCGTCTGACTCTGCGCACCGGTGCGATGGACCGGATCCGGCAGATGATCACTGCGGTATCGGATGACCGGCGCGTTCTGGCGCTGCTTGTCGCATGGTGCTTCGGCGGGTTTATGGAAGGCATGGCCGGCTTCGGCACCGCAATTGCGATTCCTGCAGGAATGCTGGTGACACTGGGGTTTGAACCGATGACCGCATGTCTCCTGTGTCTTATCGCAAACGGTACACCGACACCGTTTGGATCGATCGGCATCCCGACGATCACACTGGCAAATCTTGTCGGGCTTGACGCCGCAAAGCTTGCGGCGGTCTCAACCCTGCAATTAGGACTGTTTTCCATGGCCTGTCCCTTTCTGATCGTCATGGCCGCAGGCGGCGGACCGAAAGCCCTGAAGGGCATGATTCCCACTGCGGCGGTTTCCGGCATTGCCTTTGTAATTCCGCAGTATCTGGTCAGCCGGTTTGCCGGTCCGGAACTTGCGGCGGTAACGGGAAGTCTCTGCAGTCTTGGCGGAACCGTTCTTCTTGCCCGGCGGATCAAAGACAGCGGGCCCTATGCGATGGCAGGGTCCGGAACCTCCATGCCGTCTGTACGGGAAGCGTTAAATGCATGTGCACCGTATCTGTTTGTCATTCTGTTTCTGCTTGGTACATCCCGTCTGGTTGCGCCGGTCAATGCGGCGCTTTCCGGGATTTCAAGCACGATCACCCTTCAGGGCAGTCTGACCTTCTCCTGGATCAATACCCCGGGCATCTGGATCTTTCTGTCTGCCTTTATCGGCGGATGGATCCAGGGCGCACGCTGGAATGATTTCCGAATCGTATTTCTGGAAACCTTCAATCAGATGAAGGAAACGATCCTGACGATCATCAGTGTGCTTGCCTGCGCAAAGATCATGGGTTATTCGGGCATGATCGGTGATATCGCATCGTTTGCGATCACGGCCTCCGGTGCACTGTATCCATTGCTGGCACCGTGGATCGGCGCGCTCGGCACCTTTGTGACGGGAAGCGGAACCAATTCGGGCGTGCTGTTCGGCGCTGTTCAGAAACAGGCCGCAGAAACCCTGCAGGTTGACCCGTACTGGATGGTCGGACTGAACTCGCTCGGCGTAGCGGCAGGCAAGATGCTTGGACCGCAGAGCCTTGCGATTGCATTGAGTGCGGTGAATGAAAAGGGCAGGGATGCCGAGCTGATGAAGCGCATCCTGCCGTACACTGCAGCGTTTCTGGTTCTGATGTCACTGTTCGCATGGATCGGAACCATACTGTTTGGATAATACGAAAACAGGCCCGGCACACTGCCGGGCTTGTTCATTCTTCAAAGATACTGTCTGCGTAGCGGACGGTTGCCATGGCGTCCTTGCCATAGGCGTCTGCGCCGATCTTATCCGCATATTCCTGCGTCAGAACGGCACCGCCGACCACGACCTTTGTGTCGGGACATTCCTTCCGCAGGAGCTTGATGGTTTCCTCCATTGAGACAACGGTGGTTGTCATCAGAGCGGAAAGACCGACCAGGCGGATGTTGTTTTGTTTTGCGGCTTCCACGATGGTTTCCGGAGAGACATCCTTGCCAAGATCCAGAACGTCATAGCCGTAGTTTTCCAGCATGACCTTGACGATGTTCTTTCCGATATCGTGAATATCTCCCTTGACCGTGGCCAGAATCACACGGCCTTTTATTTTCTGCGGCCTGTCCTTCATCGCATCCCGGATCACCGCAAAGGAAGCTTTTGCGGCATCAGCACTCATCAGCAGCTGGGGCAGGAACACTGTTCCGTTTTCAAAGCCTTTGCCGACTTCATCCAGCGCGGGAATCAGATGCCCGTTTACGATGTCGGTCAGCGGATCCTCGGTTTCACTTAACAGCTGGCGGGTCAGCGCTTCACTCTGCGATACCATGCCGCGAAGAATTGCGGCGGAAAGAGAATTCGCATTTCCGGAAGCGTCAGAGCCGGCTGCCTTGACGGCTTTCGGCCCGCTCACTTCTTCCGCGTCCGCATAGGATGCGATATAGGACGCAAAGTTTTCATCCTGGTTCAGAAGTGCATTCGATGCCATCAGCGCACCGAGCATCTGTGCGTTATTGGGATTGATGATCGCAAGGGACAATCCATTCTGCATGGCCATGGACAGGAAGTTGGCATTGAGCAGCGGACGCTGCGGCAGTCCGAAGGATACATTCGAAACACCGAGAATCGTCTTACAGCCAAGTTCTTCCTTTGCACGCCGGATGGTCTCCAGTGTGACACGTGCGGCATCCGGGTTTGCGGATACCGTCATGGTCAGTCCGTCGATCAGAATTTCCTTTCGGGGAATGCCGTAACGCTCTGCGGCTTCCACGATTTTCCTTGCGACGGCGATGCGTCCATCGGCAGTTTCCGGAATTCCGTTTTCATCCAGACACAGTGCGACAACCGCAGCACCGTATTTTTTTGCGAGCGGAAGCACGGCATCGATGGATTCCTGTTTTCCGTTCACCGAGTTGATCAGTGCCTTGCCGTTATAGATGCGCAGGGCATGTTCAAGGACAGCCGGATCGGGCGTATCGATCTGAAGCGGCAGGGAAGTGATGCCCTGAAGCTTCCGGATGACCGTGTCCATCATTTCATTTTCATCAATATCAGGAAGTCCGACATTGACATCAAGGATATCTGCGCCGGCATCTTCCTGTTCGATTGCCTGGGAAAGAATGTAGTCAATATCCTGTTCGCGAAGTGCCTGCTGGAAGCGTTTCTTTCCGGTCGGGTTGATCCGCTCGCCGACAATCAACGTGCGGTTTCCGATTTCCGCATAGCCGGAATAGGAGGTGACGATCGTTGTTTCCTTAACGACCGGTTTCTGATACGGAACTTCTTTTACGGCTTCAATCAGTGCTTTGATATGCGCAGGAGTTGTGCCACAGCAGCCGCCGAGACCCTGTACACCAAGCGCTGCGATTTCCTTCATGATCGATGCGAACTCTTCCGCATGTACATCGTAGACGGCCATGCCGTGCTCGGTCCGCGGAAGACCCGCATTCGGGTTGACGATGACCGGAATGGAGGCAGTCTCAACGAACTGTTTAACGATCGGCACCATTTCTCTTGGGCCAAGCGAACAGTTGACGCCGAGCGCATCGACGCCAAGGCCTTCCAGCATCGGGACCAGCGTCTTAACGGTTCCGCCGGTAAGCAGTTTTCCGGTCTTGTCAAAGGTACAGGTGATAAAGACCGGAAGATCACAGTTTTCCTTCGCCGCGAGTACGGCCGCCTTGGCCTCGTAACTGTCGGACATCGTTTCGATCATCACGAGATCCGCACCTTCATCGGCACCATAGCGGACGACTTCCGCAAAGAGTTCAACGGCATCTTCAAACTTCAGATCTCCAAGCGGTTCCAGCAGTTTTCCGGTCGGACCGATGTCCAGTGCGATATACGCATCCGGACGATTGGTATCGGTTCTTGCCTGTTTTGCGTTGCGCACCGCTGCCCGGACAACGTCTTCAAGATTGTCAGGGAAATGAAGCCGGTTGGCGCCGAAGGTATTCGTGTTGAATACATCCGCACCGGCGTTCAGATAGCCGGAATGCAGTTCAATGATGCGTTCCGGGTGAATCAGATTCCAGGATTCCGGCAGCTCTCCGCCGCGCAGTCCCATCTTCTGAAGCAGGGTTCCGGAACCGCCGTCAAAGAAGACATGTTCACGGTTGATTTTTTCGGCAACAGAAATCATAAGTGTTTCTCCGTTCTGCTGTACATGCATGTATCATGCATATTACAGTCTTCGCATCCGCTCAGGATGCAGTTTCGATCCGTTTCGGA
>JAFOLE010000225.1 GCA_017419465.1 Solobacterium sp.
CGGTGTCGACGGTTCGAAGAACGCCCTCTATACGGAGCGGTGGATCAACGGTGTGCTTGTCAGCGGTTCCCTTACATCTTCTGTCGATACGCTCCAGCCGATCAACGAAGTGGTTGAAATCGGAACCATGCAGATACCGGGCGTCGGAACCGGAAGCTTCCAGTGGCCGGTCGACAACCCGTATATTTCCTGTCACTGGGGCTGTTACTACGGCCACCGTGCAATCGATATTCAGAATGCTTATGACCGTTACGGACCGATCTATGCGGCAGACCGTGGTGTCATTGAAGTCAACTCCTACAACGGAATCAACGGTAACTACGTCATTATCGACCACAACAACGGTTATGAGACCTACTACGGTCATATGAATGTTCCGTCACCGCTCGAAGTCGGCACGGTTGTCGACAAGGGTGATGTCATCGGACAGATCGGTATGACAGGTCTTGCGACCGGACCGCATACGCATTTCTTCATCATGTACGAAGGAGAACGGCATAACCCGTGTGACGGGTTCCTGCCGTGCTGATCCGCCATGCGCTTTGCATTGTTCGGAAGCGGATCCAAGGGAAACAGCTTTCTTCTGCAGGATGAACACACCAGTCTTCTGATCGACTGCGGCGGCACAAAGAACCGCATTGTCAGCGGACTGAAGGATGCGGGAATCGGCGTGGAGGATCTTGATGCCGTGCTGATCACCCATTCGCATACCGACCACATCGGCCAGCTGAAACTGGTGAAGGACCGTCCGCTGTACAGTGCCTGTGAGCTGCCGGGGACGGAACGCACAAAGATTGAACCGGATCAGCCGTTTCAGATCGGACATCTTACTGTAACGCCGATAGCGCTCAGTCATGATGTGCCGGATACGGTAGGATTTGTGATCGAAAGCTTTGCGGAAAAACTGGTTTATATCACAGATACCGGATATATCCGGGACGCAGTCCTGCCGTTACTGCAGGGCGCAGATTATATCATTCTTGAAAGCAACCATGATACGGAGATGCTGATGCATACGAGCCGGCCGATGTTTCTCAAGATGCGGATTGCCGGCGACAGCGGGCATCTGTGCAATGAGGACTGTGCTGCGATTCTGAAGAAGATCGTCACATCCAGGACAAAGATGGTTGTGCTGGCGCACATCAGCCAGCAGGCAAATACAAGAGAACAGGCGCTTGCCGTAAGCGGAGAAGCGCTTGAAGCACACGGAAACAGGCGCAGTGACCTGATCCTGTGCGCAGCGGCGCAGGATGAGGTGCTCAAAGGAGGTGACTGGCCGGATGAAGAAGTGGATGGTGGCAGCTGCCGTTGGACTTTTGATATGGAACCTGTGGCTCACAATTGAACTGGATCACCTGCACCGGGAAACTCCGGAATATCTGATCAATGATCCGGATGAGATCACGGTCGTAAACAATACGATTGAAGGATATACGACCGATGTCACCGAAACCGCAGAAGATGTCATGGGAAAACTGGTATCCCTCTCTCTGGTTACCGAACAGGGTGAACAGACGTACAGCGGCGTCATTTATGCGGTGATGGGAACGGACACATGGATTCTGACAAGCTCCCGGGCTGCGGAAGCGGATGCCTCGGTCTATATCCGGTTTGATAACGGACTCTCCTATGAAGGTGAGCTGCACGGGGCGGATGAACTGACCGGAATCGCACTGTTTGTCTGTCATCCGGACTTTGCGGCGGAACCGATCCAGATCGGATCTTCCGCCGGATTGAAACAGGGCGAATACGTCCTTGCTCTGGGCGGCAGAAATCTGCACACCCAGAGCGGCGATGTCAGCTTCGGCGTTGTCTCAAAGGCAGCGCAGCGCTACCGCTCGGATTCCTCCGAAGGGAAGGAATGGATCAATGAAGCGGTCTATGCGGATACGGCAGTCACGTCCCAGATGGAAGGCGGTGCACTCGTCAATCTGAGCGGACAGCTGGTCGGAATGTTAACGAGCATGTACGGCACGGAGCGCAACGGTCTTGCGGGTGCCGCAGGAACCGGTGATATTGTCCAGACGGCGGATGAACTGCGCCGCACCGGCGAAGTAAACCGCGGCTATCTCGGCATCATCACCAGGGATATCCGGGAACTGGAGCTGTATCAGAAGAGCGCAATGAATATTCCGCTGGATGTAAACACCGGACTTGTTGTCGTGGAAGTGCTGGACGGCTCTCCCGCACAGGAGGCCGGACTTCAGGCCAACGATATCGTGCAGTCTGCCGATGATGTTCTGTTAAGCGCGCCGGATTCACTCCGCAAGGTGCTGTACAGTCATCAGGCAGGGGATTCGATCAGCCTGAATGTGATCCGCGGGGAATCTTCCAATGCGGTCCAGGTCGTGCTGAAATGATCCGGATTATCGCCTGCGGCAAAGTCAGAGACAAATGGCTGAAAGAGGGCATTGCGGAATATATGAAGCGGCTTCGCCCCTATGACCGGGTGGAATGCATCGAAGTCGCGGATGAAAAGGCACCGGAGACAAATTCTCCGGCGGAAAATGAAAAGGTAAAGGAAATCGAAGGGGAGCGGCTTCTGCGCAATGTACGGGAAACCGACCATATGATCCTGCTGGATCTTGCGGGAACCGTCATGGACAGTCCGTCGCTTGCCTCCCATATTGATATGTGCCGGACACAGGGAAAACCGGTGATTGATTTTGTGATCGGCGGATCCCTCGGCGTCAGCGATGCGCTGATCAAACGGGCGGATGTGCGCTGGAAGCTTTCCGACAATACCTTTCCGCATCAGCTCTGCCGGCTGATCGTTCTGGAACAGGTATACCGGAGTTTCCGGATTCTGAATCACGAGCCGTATCACAAGTGAAAAAATGACAGATGTAAACTACTTTCAGCGGGCATTGTAACCGCTTGCAAGATTCCATCCGTTGAAGTAGAATTTACTTACATTCCATAAGGAGGATTAACTTAAAATGAAACAGATTTCCGTAACAGTTGTAGATCCCGTAGGACTGCACGCACGCCCGGCTACCGTAGCTGTAAACGCTGCCAGCAAGTTCAAGAGCGAAGTTAAGGTTGCTTACAAGGGTCGTACAGTAAACATGAAGTCCATCATGGGCGTTATGTCCCTCGGTATCCCGACTCAGTCCGAAATCACAATCACATGTGATGGTGATGATGAAGACGTCGCGGTTAAGACAATTGAAGAAGTACTTCGCACTCAGAAAGTAATCGCTTAATCTGAACCATTTGACGAAGATGCCTGAGCGCATCTTCTTTTTTTCCATGAAATAAAACAGAAAACGGAAGGATTTGAAAACTATGTACATGGATGATTACAAGCGCTGGCTTGAAGCAGATCTGCAGGATGTGGATCTTGCGACCGAACTGCATTCGATCAGCGGTGACGACGAAGCAATCAAGGAGCGCTTTGCGGTAGCACTGAAATTCGGCACCGCAGGACTGCGCGGTACCCTTGGTGCCGGAACCAACCGTATGAACATCTGGGTTGTCCGTCAGGCAACACAGGGTGTCGCAGACTGGGTCAAGACACAGGGCGGCACACAGACTGTCGCAATTTCCTATGACTCCCGTCTCAAGGGCTGGAACTTTGCGCGTGATGCGGCAGGCGTGCTTGCGGCAAACGGAATCAATGTCCGTATCTACGATGAACTGATGCCGGTTCCGGCGCTCAGCTTTGCGACAAGATATTACAAGTGCAACGCCGGCATCATGATCACGGCATCCCACAACCCGGCAAAGTATAACGGCTTCAAGGCGTACGGACCGGATGGCTGCCAGATGACAGATGATGCGGCAGCAGTCGTTTACGACAGCATCCAGAAGACTGATGTTCTGACCGGTGCGAAGTACATGAGCTTTGCGGAAGGCGTTGAAAAGGGACTGATCAGGTTCGTCGGCGACGACTGCAAGGAAGCGCTGTATGAGGCAATCGAAGCACGTCAGGTACGTCCGGGTCTCTGCAAGACCGCCGGTCTGAAGCTGGTTTACTCCCCGCTCAACGGCACCGGTCTTGTCCCGGTAACCCGTGTACTCAAGGATATGGGCATCACCGATATCACCATCGTTCCGGAACAGGAATATCCGAACGGCTACTTCACAACCTGCCCGTATCCGAACCCGGAAATCTTCGAGGCACTGCAGAAGGGTCTTGAACTTGCCAAGGAAACCGGCGCAGATCTGATGCTTGCGACCGATCCGGATGCGGACCGTGTCGGTATTGCCATGAAGTGTCCGGACGGCAGCTATGAACTTGTCAGCGGAAACGAAATGGGTGCGCTCCTGCTCGACTACATCTGCGCAGGAAGAATCGAAAACGGCACCATGCCGAAGAATCCGGTTGCGTGCATGTCCATCGTCTCCACCCCGCTGGCAGACAAGATTGCGGAGAACTACGGTGTTGAACTGCGTCACGTTCTGACCGGCTTCAAGTGGATCGGCGACCAGATCGCCCAGCTTGAGGCGGCAGGCGAAGTTGACCGCTTCATCTTCGGTTTCGAAGAGAGCTACGGCTATCTTGCCGGACCGTATGTCAGAGACAAGGATGCGATCATCGGTTCCATGCTGATCTGTGAAATGGCTGCGTACTACCGTTCCATCGGTTCCTCCATCAAGCAGCGCCTGGAAGAGATCTATGCGAAGTACGGCCGTTACCTGAACAAGGTCGACAGCTTTGAATTCCCGGGTCTTTCCGGTATGGACAAGATGGCCGGCATCATGTCCGGTCTGCGTGAAAATGCGCCGACCGAATTTGCCGGACGCAAGGTCGTCAAGGTCACGGACTACAACAAGCCGGAAGAAACCGGTCTGCCGAAGTCCAATGTTCTGCTCTACACACTTGAAGACGGTGCGTCTGTAATCGTCCGTCCGTCCGGTACAGAGCCGAAGATCAAGACCTACTTCACAACCCTCGGCAAGGATCTTGCGGAGGCACAGAAGGAAAAGGACGAGCTCGCAGAAGCCTGCAAGCCGATTCTCTCCTGATTTCTGATCATCCATACAGGGCTGTGTGTTCCGAAACACACAGCCTTTTCCTTTTTGTCGTGAAAAAGCGGCGAAAGCTTGGATTTCGGGCTTTTTTTAACGATAATAATAAGGTATATTCATTACGCATTACGACTAATTACGTCAGAGCGGGGTAGTTTACATGGATCAGGCAAGAATCATCGAAGATTTTCATCAGGGACACTGCATCGATGCGTGGCAGATGTTTGGTGCGCATTTTGCCTATGAAGGCAGTGAGGGTGTCCGTTTTACGGTGTATGCCCCGCACGCACGGAATGTCAGCGTCATCGGAAGTTTCAATGACTGGGACGGTACCCGGGACCGGATGTCCCGCACCGGATTCAGCGGCATCTGGAGTGTCTTTGTTGCGGGTGTAAAGGAATGGGATTCCTATAAATTCCGGATCGAAGACAAAAACGGGAAGTTTCACGACAAGAGCGATCCGTATGCGTTCTACAGTGAAACCCGTCCGGAGAATGCCTCGAAGGTGTACAACTTTCACGACATCCGCTGGAACGATGATGACTGGATGGCAAGCCGTACGGTCGGTTATGATCAGCCGGTTTCGGTCTATGAAGTGTATGCCGGCGGCTGGAAGAAGAACGGAAAGTATCCCTATACCTACGGCATGCTGGAGGAGAATCTGATTCCGTATGTAAAGGAACACGGATTCACGCATATCGAGCTGATGCCGCTGAACGAGCATCCGTTCGACGGATCGTGGGGCTATCAGGCATCCGGCTATTACAGCTGCACGAGCCGCTACGGCAATCCGACCGAGTTTGCCCGCTTCGTGGACGCATGTCACCGGGCAGGCATCGGCGTCATTATGGATATCGTTCCGGTGCACTTTGTGAAGGACGTATTCGGTCTGCGGAAATTTGACGGCCAGGCGCTGTATGAATACCGCAAACCGGAGGATGCGGAAAGTCAGTGGGGAACCCTGAACTTTGACCTGTGGAGTGAGGAAGTGCGCTCCTTCCTGATTTCCAGCGCTGTTTTCTGGTGCCGGATCTATCATATTGACGGCATCCGCATGGATGCGGTCGCCAATATGATCTACTGGGGCGGCAACAGCAACCGCGGCACAAATGAAGGCGCACTGAACTTCATGAAGCGCTTCAACTATTATCTGAAGAAGGAATTCCCGGGCGTGATGCTGATCGCCGAGGATTCCTCGGATTTCCCGCATGTGACAGCCTCCACGCTTGACGGAGGTCTTGGGTTTGACTACAAGTGGGATCTTGGATGGATGAACGACACCCTGAAGTATTACGCGACTGACCCGATTTACCGCAGCTATGATCACAACAAACTGACATTCTCCATGGCGTACTTCTACAGTGAGCGGTTCCTGCTTTCGCTGAGCCATGATGAGAATGTGCACGGAAAGAAAACCATTGTGGACCGGATGTGGGGAACCTATGAGCAGAAATTTGCACAGGCGAGAAACCTGTATGCCTACATGTTTGCCCATCCCGGAAAGAAACTGAACTTCATGGGAAATGAGATTGCCTCATTCCGGGAGTTCGATGAGAAGAAGGAACTGGACTGGTTCCTGCTCAAATACCCGAAGCACGACAGCTTTCTGCGGTTTTTCACGGACATTAACCGTATCTATACAGCACATCCGGCATTATTTCAGAAGGACTATGATTTCTATGGATTTCAGTGGATCGATGCCGACAACGCAAAACAGTCGGTATACAGTTTCTTCCGTCAGTCGGACAGCGAATATCTGCTCTGCATCATGAACATGACACCTGTTTCCTATGAAATCTATGATGTGCCGGTGCCCGCAAAGGGGACCTGGACAGAAATCATGAACACGGAAAAGGATATCTATGACGGCTGCAATATGTGCAACTTCAAGCCGTTGCGGACGAAAACGGTTAAGGAACCGGCCCGCTTCCCGCAGAAAATAACGATTCGCCTGGCGCCGTTTGCGGCAGTGTGGTTCACCTGCCCAAAAAAGGCTTCCGGACCCGAAAACGGATAATGCGGACTGTGTCCTGTGTATCCGCCGTTTTATGGTAAAATAGCCCATAGTGAAATCAATGACGTACTACGAGAAAAGGTGACTGTAATGTTTAAAAACAAATCAGAGTTCAAAAAGGAATTTGCGCAGAAGCTCGTAGAGATGTGCGGTACGACCGTTGAGGAAACCCATCCGACAGAACGGTACCTCGTACTCGGCGAGATGGTGCGCAACTATGCCTCTGTCAACTGGAAGGATACAAAAGTCGCAACACGGAAGCAGAATGCGAAGCAGGTATACTACTTCTCCATGGAGTTTCTGCTCGGACGTTCGCTTACCAGCAACCTCAAGAACCTCGGCATCTATGACATCGTTGTCGAAGGCCTGAAGGATCTTGATATCAATTACGACAATATCGCCGCAATGGAGCGCGATGCCGGACTCGGAAACGGCGGTCTCGGCCGTCTTGCGGCATGCTTTATGGACAGTGCCGCAACGGAAAACCTGCCGATCAACGGCAACTGCATCCGTTATCAGTGCGGTCTGTTCCGTCAGCTCATTGACTCCGAAGGAAACCAGATTGAGGTTCCGGATATGTGGATGCGCATCGGCAATCCGTTTGAAGTGCGCAAGCCCAAGCATTCCGTGGACGTCAAGTTCTGGGGCAACGTGGAAGTGACCGGCGATGAAAAGGGAAATCTGCATTTCAATCATGTCAATGCCGAGCATATTCTTGCCGTTCCGTATGACATGCCGATGATCGGTGCCGACACAAAGACGACCAATACGCTGCGTCTCTGGTCAGCGGAAGCGAGTGACCGTTCCCCGGCATGGCTGGACTACCGCAAATACCTGCAGGAAGTAAATGATATCTGTCTGAACGTCTACCCGGATGACTCCACCGTAGAAGGAAAGTACCTGCGTCTCAAGCAGCAGTACTTCTTTGTCAGTGCCGGTATCGATGCGATCATCAAGGCGCACCTCAAGAGCAATGAATCTCTGGACAACCTTCCGGAGAAGGTCGCGATTCAGCTGAACGATACCCATCCGGTTCTTGCAATTCCGGAACTGATGCGTGTCCTGATGGATGACTATGGATATCAGTGGGAGCCTGCCCGTCAGATCACAAAGGCAGTCATGTCCTATACAAACCATACCGTCATGAGCGAAGCGCTCGAGAAGTGGCCGGTGGAATACGTGCAGAAGCTTCTGCCGCGTATCTACATGATCATCGATGAGATCAACAGCCGCTACGGTCATTATCTGTATGAGCGTTTCCCGAACCGCAACAACCTCTGGTATGACACCCGCATCATCGACAACGGCGTCATTCACATGGCCCGTCTTGCGGTGCTGATGTCCCATGCCGTAAACGGTGTCGCGGAAGTGCACAGCGGACTGCTGAAGACCTCCCTGTTCAAACAGTACTATGAGATGTTCCCGGAGAGGTTCCAGAACAAGACCAACGGTATTACACCGCGCCGCTGGATGCTTTACAGCAACCCGCAGCTGAAGGAACTGCTGGATGATACCATCGGCAAGGGTTACGAAAAGGATTTCGAGAAGATCGAAAAACTGATGAACTATGTCGATGATCCGAAGGTTCAGAACAAATTCCTGAAGGTCAAGCAGGAACGCAAGGAGATTCTTGCGTCCTATATCCGCCGCAGCACCGGTGTTGAAGTGGATGTAAACTCCATCTTCGATTCCCAGGCAAAGCGTCTGCATGCATACAAGCGTCAGCTGCTCAACATCATGCATGTAATCTATCTCTATCAGCGGATCAAGGAAGACCCGAATTTCCGGATCTATCCGCATACCTATATCTTTGCGGCGAAAGCAGCGCCGGCATACCTCTTTGCCAAGAAGGTCATCAAGCTGATCAACTGCGTCGCGAAGAAGATCAACAGCGATCCGGATGTAAAGGGCATGCTGAAAGTGGTGTTCCTGCCGAACTACAGCGTTACCATGTCCGAATCCCTGATGAACGGTTCGGATGTTTCCGAACAGATTTCCACCGCCGGCAAGGAAGCCAGCGGCACCGGAAACATGAAGTTCATGATGAACGGCGCAATCACACTCGGTACGCTTGACGGTGCGACCGTTGAGATCGACCGTCTTGTCGGACGTGAGAATGATGTCATCTTCGGTCTTACGATCGATGAGATTGATTTCTTCCGTCAGACATACCGTGCAGCGGACTATTACAACAGCGATCAGCGGATCCGCAAGGTCATGCAGACATTCATTGACGGCACATGGAACGGAAATCACGATGACTTCCGTCCGATCTTCGATGAGCTGATGATGAAGAATGATGAATTCCTTGTTCTGGCTGACTTTGATTCCTATGTGCGTGCACAGGAGGAAATCAGCCGCCGCTACGAAGACCGCAGCGCATGGGCAAAGAGCTGCCTCATCAACATCGCAAAATCTGCCTACTTCTCCAGTGACCGTACCATTCGTCAGTACGCCGAGGAGATCTGGGATGTCAAGCCGATCAAGTTCTGATCCGGCAGTTTCAGCATCGAATAAAAGGCGTCTGTCCGACGCCTTTCTTATACGGAGGATTACGTTTTATGAAAGCATTTCTCGATGATTTCGGCCGCGTACAGGTCTGCCTTTCCAAGGATTATTACAATGGATCAACCGGCGGCTTTTATCTGACCGGAGATGACGGCACGTTCAGTGACTGTATCATCCGCGGTGTGGAAGAACATGACCGGGAAATGCGTTATGACCTCACCATTCCGGCTGTATTCTCCTTCGGACATGCCTATACGATTCATGAATCGCACGGAAAGCAGGTTCCGCTTCAGATCCGTCATATTGTCCGCACCGCAGAGTTTGACCGCCAGTTCACGTATCACGGCGATGATCTCGGCGCCTTCTACTATCGGGATCATACGGACTTTGCGCTCTGGGCGCCGACTGCCATTCATGTATACCTGCGGCTGGTCGACCGGTTCGGCAGAGTCGAACTGCATCCGATGAACCGCGGAGAGAAGGGCGTATTCCGTGTGCGGGTCGAAGGTGACCTGAAACATCATCTGTATGTGTATCTGATAGAACGGGACGGCATTATCGTGGAGTCGATTGACCCCTATGGACTTTCTTCCGATGCCAACAGCAAACACTCTGCAGTAATCGATGTCTCGGAAATCAATAAGATTGAGGACCGGGGCGTAAGCACGGTGATGAACAGTCCGGCAGATGCGGTGATCTATGAGTGCAGCGTCCGCGACATGACCAGCTCCAAGGATACCGGCACCGCCACCAACGGCAAGTTCATTTCACTTTCCGAGGGCGGCACTTCCTGGAAGGGAAAGCCGACGGGACTGGATTATCTTGCCGGACTCGGCGTTACCCATATTCAGCTTCAGCCGGTCATGGACTTCCTGACGGTGGATGAAACCCACCCGGAGCGCGGATATAACTGGGGCTACGATCCCGAACAGTTCTTTGCGCCGGAAGGCAGCTACAGTACCGACGCCAATGATCCCTACAGCCGGGTCGTG
This sequence comes from Solobacterium sp., assembly GCA_017419465.1. Taxonomy (GTDB): domain Bacteria; phylum Bacillota_I; class Bacilli_A; order Erysipelotrichales; family Erysipelotrichaceae; genus Bulleidia. The sequence continues at coordinate 10,489 of JAFOLE010000225.1, forward strand.
GAATTACGGAAAATGATTGCGGCCATGCATGCCCGCGGTCTGCGGGTCACGCTGGACGTCGTATTCAATCATATGTATGACGTCGCAAAGTCCCCGTTTGACCGGATCGTTCCGTATTACTATTTCCGCTATACCGACAAGGGATGGCTCTCCAACGGAAGCTATTGCGGCAATGACCTCGACAGCCTGCGCCCGATGATGCGGAAGCTGTATCTGGATGTCATCCGCCTCTATATGAACCTGTACAACATCGACGGATTCCGTTTTGACCTGATGGGAATCCTCGACGTGGATACGATGAATGAGATCTACCGGACGGCACGCTCGATCAAACCGGATGTGCTGATCTACGGTGAGGGATGGGATATGCCTACCGCACTGAGCGAAGATCAGAAGGCCCGTATCTACAACCAGCACCGGATGCCGGGCATCGGTCATTTCAATGACACGTTCCGCGACATTGCCAAAGGCAAGACCGGTGATGACGGCAAGTATGACAAGGGTTATCTGACCGGCAATCTCGGCATGGCCTTTGATATGTGCTCCGTCCTCAGCGGAAACACCATGGGCGATCCGTATTTCCTGCGGTTTGACAATCCGACCCAGTCGATCAACGCGCTGGAAACCCACGACAATGCGACTGCCTGGGACAAGATGCATATGTGCTGCGGAGAAGAACCGCGCGAAACACGCCTTCTGCGGCAGCGGCTTCTGATTGCCGCAACCCTGACAGCGCAGGGC
>JAFOLE010000226.1 GCA_017419465.1 Solobacterium sp.
CTTTCGGAAAGCTGGAAGTACAGATCACTGCCGCGGTATACCAGACGTTCTCCGGTCGTGGACGGATCATTGTCTTCGATGAGGTCCAGTTCCGGATTCAGATAAACCAGGATATTTCTGACATCCGTTTCCGCATACATCGGCTGATACGCTTCGGTATAGGCAAGCAGATCATCCATCGCCTTCCGGTCGGTTGCCTCCGTCTGATAGATGAAGATGCAGGAAAGCAGACCGATTACCGCAAGAACCGGAAGGAACCAGTTCTTTTTCAGATGGGATGTTCCGATCGCAAGACCTGCCCAGAAGGCACCCCACCCCGGCAGAAAGTACCGGCCGGTAATGAACTTATGGAACAGGAATGAAGAAAGAATGCACAGAATCCCTACCCATATCGGATTCAGCAGGAAGACCCAGAAGAACTCCGGTTTCTTCGAGCGGACCAGGATCATACCGATTAACAGAACGGTTACGGCAATCAGGCACAGGGATACCGCTTCATTGTGGCTGCTGAACGGGAAGGCAAAGAACTGAATGATCCGTTTCATGTTGAGTCCGGTGTCATAATCGCTGATGGCACCGTAATGGGTCAGCACCGTAATGACCCACGGAAGATAAAGAATCACACATGCCAGGGCATGACAGAACCAGGCTTTGACGCATTTCTGTTTCCAGCACCAGCCAAGCAGCACAAGCCACAGAAAGACCAGCGCAAATGCCGCAAAGTAATTGGTATAGATGCCGATCACCGTCCAGAAGGTCAGTAATAACCAGTGTTTGCGGACCGGTTCATTCACAAGTTCATTGGCATAAAGATACGAAAGCGCGGTGGCGCACAACGCCATGGAATACATGCGGATTTCAACCGAATAACCCACAACGGTATTACCCGCAAGCAATAACACGAAGACAAGCGCCGTCCGCTGTCCATACCGTCTTGCCAGAATCCGTGAGCCAAGAATCATCAGGAAGACGACCCAGAAGACCGAAAACAGTTTCGCAAGGACAACTGTCCCGAGGTGTCCCATCGAAAACAGATCAACGAACCCTTTTAGCAGATAGTAATGCAGGGGCGGATGAACCAGATCCGCCACGACAACATCCCACAGATGTTTATAGGTTCCGTCGATTGCGGCGAGCGTAAACAGTTCATCGTCCCAGATACTGTAGTTTTTATATGCGAGTGCGCACATGAAAACTGCCATGACAAGGATCAGGGCAACCCGCAGGATATATGCCGTTCTGTCATCAAGCAGTTTTCGCTGATTCATACGTTAAGAAGTTCTCCCACCCGTTTCTGCAGTTCTTTTACTGCAGTTTCATTGTCATAACTGTAGTCAATAATGGACGTCTTCCCTTCCAGAATGATCTGTTCAAGTCCGCGCAGGATATCATGGCGGTCATACTTGCAGACAACGGAATCCGTCTGTTTCATCAGGCGGTAGGTCGGACTTGTGGTTGTGGTTACCGCAAGCACATTTTTCTTCAACAGCGAATACTCAAGGACCTTGCTGGGAAGGTATGGCTGAATTTCATCTTCCGGCATGATGGTATCGAATAAGAGCACCGCATCTGCCTGCCCCATCTTTTCAAAGCCTTTCTCATAGGTGAACTTGTCATGAATGACGAAGAGGTTCTCCAGATTCAGTTTTTTAATCAGCTGTTTATCGGTCCGGCGGAACTCCCCGAACTGTTCAATGCGCAGTTTCACATCCGGATGCGAGCTCACAAAGATCTTGAGCGCATACAGGAATTCTTCAATAATACGCAGTCCGTAAATGCGTCCGAAATGCGCAAGCGTAAAAATACCCTTATCTTCTTCCGGCTTTGGATGGACCGTCGTATCGGTCCATTCAGGAATATAGGAGAGCGGTACGATCACACACTTGTTACGGAGTTCTTCTTCCGTAATGTTATGGAAGTATTTCATGTACTGCCGGATCATGAAATCCCGCTGTTCTTCACAGATGAATAACAGGAGGTCTGCCTGTTCGAAGGCATTGGCTTCATCCTGATCCACAACATAATAATGGCAGTAGATATAGAAGCACTCCCGCTGGATCGGAAAATACGAGCGGATCGTCGCCTTGTCATATTTATACGGACTGTGGTTGATCGGGTCGGAGAAACTGGCAATCCATTTGAGGTTGGGATTCTTCTTTTTAAGTTCCACTCCTGCCCGCGTTGTATAGCACGGAAAACTCGAGGTATACAGCACCTCATGGCCGTCATACATGGAGATGGCCTGGTTGATATATTTGTTTACCGTAGACAGTGCCTTGAAGAGGTTCACATTCTTAATGGAAAACAGGGCATCCCGGTTGGTATAGGTCTGCGTGATATGAAACTTCTTAAAGTTCGGATCTTCATTCAGTTTCTGCACAAAGGAAGGATCTGCTTTCTGTCCGTCCAGTGCACAGACATCATATTCCATCGGTAAAAGCCGCAGCTGCTTATAGACCAGCTGCGTCGTTACATCATTGTACGGAAGAAAGGTTCCGGTTACTGCAAGGCATCGGGTTGTCATATTCCAAGTTATATCATACTACAGGGCTCAAAACGCAACAGGATGGCGTCTGCCATCCTGTTATTGCCGTTCATATAGGGTATCAATCGTATTCTTGTCAAATACCGTAATATACGGAAATTCCCGCATGGAGATCTGAAACTTCTCCGTATGATTGATCGACGCAATCTTTGCGTTGAGATCCGAATAGAGAAGAAACAGATTCAGAAGCGCCGCAGCGCTGAAGGCGATCAGCCGTTTCGATGCCTGCGGAATTGCGCCGATCAGCTTCGGAATCAGAATGACCATGATCACCTGAAACATGTCACTGACTCTGGACATCAGGGAATACCCGGCCAGCGAAATATAAATCGCAATACTGAACAGGAAGGTCATCATCTCCAGAGAGGTGAATTCATCCAGTTTCTCTCTGTCCGCCATCCGGTACAGCAGTAAGATTCCGATCAGGAAGACCCCTTCCATGCCAAGGCCGAGGATGCTGAACTCCTGATAGCGAAGATAGGCAACGACATGCGTCCAGGTCGCATCCCAGCCGTACTTATCGATCAGATAATAGCCAAGTTCTTCAAAACCGCGCGTCGTGATAAGACAGAGCACGGCACTGATGCCGAACATGATCAGCAGTGTCTTCACCGGTTTCTTCTTAAAATGTTTTGCGACCGGAACCAGGAACGGCACCACCAGTAATAACAGCGCCGTCTCATGGAATCCGAATGCGATCAGACAGAACAGTTCATAAAGCAGATACTGTTTCTTCGGCAGGAACTGATAGAACGCAAAGATAAAAATGGCCATGACCGCACCGGCACGAAGCCCGCTGCCGTAATACACTTCCAGAATCCCGCCGGCGCAGAACAGGAAGAGACTCATCGCAAGGTGTCTGCTGTGACGGAAGATGACCCAGGTAAACGCCCCCAGAATCAGAAGATTCGAACACAGCACGAACCAGCGGAATTCATGAAACAGGGTTTTGATTTCGTAGTTGCACAGTGTATAGAGGAAGTTGCGCATCATGTGCGATGTCAGGGAATCCGCAAGCGGATTTTTCACATCATAGAACAGCCAGTGATATGTTCCGGTATCCTGACCGATGGAAAAACGCACAAGAAAAAACAGAGCGACCACAACATACAGCGCTTTCTCTGCTTTTTCAAATCGGTTGGCTTTATCCTGCAGACGAACCGCGGCCATAGCCGCAAGGACGCCGCAGATGAGAATTACATACATGCAGGTTCCTTATTTATGACAGTTTTTAATCACAGCACAGATGCGCCGGACATCGTCTTCGGTAAGATCCGCAAACATCGGAAGCGTCAGTACCTTATGGCTGTAATCCAGCGCAATCGGCGTATCCTCCGCATTGTACCTGTCACTGTAACACTCTGCCGCATTGACACACGGGTAGAAATACTTACGCGCAAAGATATGCGCTTCCTTCAGTTTCTCACACAGTTCATCCCGGTTCATACCGAATCTGTCCGGGTCAATCAGTACCGGGAAGTACGCATAGTTCGGTGTGACATCCGCCTGTTCACAGTTCAGGCGAAGACCCTCCAGAACCGCAAGTTCCTTCCGATAACAATCCGCCGCCGCTTTGCGCTTGGCGATTTCGCCGTCCACATGTCTCAGATTGCATAATCCCATTGCGGCGCAGAACTCATTCATCTTGGCATTCGGACCGATACAGTCGATTCGCTCGGAATCGAGGATTCCGAAGTCCTTGAGCCGGTACAGGCGCTCCGCGGCTTCCGGATCCCTGATGATTGCGGCACCGCCTTCAATCGTATTGAAGACCTTTGTCGCATGGAAACTGAAACAGGACGCATCGCCGAAGGAGCCGATGCCCTTTCCCTTGTATTTCACACCAAATACATGGGCCGCGTCATAGATGACCTTCAGGTTATGTTTCTTTGCGATCGCCTCAATCGCCTCAACATCACATACGTTGCCGTAGACATGGACCGGCATGATCGCACAGGTCTTCTCCGTAATCAGGGCTTCGATCTTGTTGGGATCCATCGTATAGGTTTCCGGATCGATATCGCAGAAGACCGGTGTCAGACCGTTTCTCGTGATCGCATGGGTCGTGGAAATAAAGGTAAACGGTGTGGTGATGACCTCACCGGAAAGGTTCAGCGCCTGCAGCGTCAGTTCCAGTGCCATATGGCCGTTGGTCAGAAGATCCAGATGTTCGACCCCAAGATACGCCTTGAGTTCTTCGATCAGCTTCTGGTGCTTTGCGCCCATATTGGTCAGCCAGCGGCTGTCCCAGATATCCTTGATTTCCTCAATATATTCTTCATACTCCGGCATGGAAGACCGGGTAACCAGTATATTCTTTTCCATAACTATCTCAGTTCCTTATCAGTCGATGTGAAGCTCGTTGTCGGTAACCCCTTCTGTACTTTCCTTCTTGAATACGATCTTGAAGGTCAGAAACAGGATACGGATATCCATCAGAAGTGAGTAATGCTCGATATAGATCAGGTCAAACAGCAGTTTGTCCTTTAATTTCGTGTTGTATTTGCCGTATACCTGGGCATAGCCGGTAAGACCGGCCTTTGCCTTGAGGCGGTAATGGAATTCCGGAAGTTTCTCTTCGATCTTCGCCGCAAGTTCCGGACGCTCCGGGCGCGGACCGACGACCGACATGTCGCCTTTGAGAATGTTGAACAGCTGCGGGAATTCATCGAGACGAGTCGCACGGATGAACTTTCCGACTTTGGTGATCCGGTCATCATTCTCCTTTGCGAGCTGTGCACCGCCCACCTTCTCGGCGTCCACTTTCATGGACCGGAACTTGATGATTTCAAATTCCCGGCCATACTGCGTCAGACGCGTCTGTTTATAGAATACCGGTCCGCCGTCCTGGAGTTTTACTGCCAGTGCAGTGATGAGCAGGAACGGCGACATGATCACAAGAAGAACCAGTGAGAATACGATGTCAAAGATCCGTTTGACGATTTTTTCAAGCTGGCTCGGGCCGAAGTTATTGACCATGTACATCGGCGTATCCACAAGGTAGACATTCCGTCCGCCGTTGATGATCACGTCATAGATATCCGGCAGAAGATAGATCGGCTTGGTGATGTCATAGGCATATTTGACCAGGGCTTCCTTGTGGTCCGGCTTCAGACCGACACCGACGGCGCACTGGTAGTTTTCCAGCTCTTCCATGTGTCTGGAAAACTCCGCATAGGATTCCTTCTTGCGGATGTCATAGCTGTCGGACTGATATTTCAGGATCCGGTCATAGATGGACTGATCTTCCTTGTCATAGATCATCAGGGTTTCCTTCGGCGGAAACATCCGGTAGAAAATACGGTTTGCGATATAACAGAGAATCACTGAAATAATGACATCGATCAGAAACAGATAAAACAGTCTTCCGATTCCAAAGAAGTGCTTGGTTACGATGGATACCTGAAGGTAAATGACGCCTAACGAGAAAAAGCTCGACAGGATCTGTGAGAAGATCAGATCTCCGGTCGTGTTATAGCCAAGATTAAAACCGCCGAATACATGGTTAAACAGGATAAGCGATGCCGTATAGATCGCAAAATAAAGGATGTAGCCCTTTCTTGCATAAATAACACGGCCGTTAAATACCCGCATCCAGATCACATAAAAAAACAGGACATGAACCAGGATGCTTATAACATTGACCGCAAACCGTACGGTTCGCTGTGTGCGCTCGTTCTGACGGAATTTCATCGCTGTCTATTTTACTATGGAATCCGTAAATTGGCACCTGTTCACATCCTGTATTATGTCCTGTACTGCGTTTAAATACGATAAAGATCGAGAATCTGCGGTTCAACCACCTCAAGGGAACAGACTTCGATATCATCCATAACCTGCCGCCCGAAGGCTGCCCGCATACCTCCGTCTTCCCGCAACAACCGGAAACACTTCCGGAATGCCTCCTGATCATCACAGGGATATAACAGCCCGTTCTGTTCATGATGAATCAGATCATGATTGCCGCGGATATCGGTCGCGATGATCGGCATACCTGCGGCCATTGCCTCCATGACCGCAACCGGAAGTCCCTCCTGATAGGACGGAAAGAGAAACACATCCATGCCGTACATCAGCCGTCTGGCATCCTTGCGGAAGCCAAGCAGATGGATCCGGTTCTCCA
>JAFOLE010000032.1 GCA_017419465.1 Solobacterium sp.
GATGTTTGTATGTTCCGGCGGACAGGGAAGTGATGAGCCGATTTCCGAGAGCGCCTGTATGAAACGGTATCTTCTGCTGAAGGGAATCCGAGAACAACTGATCCTCGAGGAAAACAGGTCCACCGACACCCGGGAAAACATGCAGTTTTCCAGAGAACGCATCATGGAAGTCAACCCGGACGGGAAGATTGCCTTCTCCACAACGAACTATCATGTATTCCGCAGCGGGATCTGGGCACGCCGCGCAAAGATGCGGGCACTCGGGGTCGGCGCGAAGACAAAATGGTACTTCTGGCCCAATGCATGGGTACGGGAGTTCATCGGACTGATGACTGAGCACCGCGGAAAACAGATTCTGGTGCTGGGCGGAATGATTCTGTTCTATATCATCGTGGTCCTGCTGTATTACTTTGTATTTGCCGTCTGAACAGCAGAAAAAACGCAGATCAATTCATGCATGTATCACATGAACGGTCTGCGTTTTTATGTGGCTCAGTTTGCCGGGCTTGCGGACGGAGCCGCTTCCGCAGATGCCTCGGATGATGCTTCGCCTTCTGCGGGCGCCGGTTCCGGCTCCTTCAGAAGGTTGTGCCAGTCCGTGTTTGCGAGAATGGATTCGGAAGGAATGTTGTTTTCGTCCGACCATGGTTTGAGATAAAGATTCCAGAACTCATCATAGGTCATGCCGGTCTTTGTGACGGCCTGCGCCAGTTCTTTTCCGAGATACCGGTAATGCCAGGATTCATACTCGTAACCGGTAATGTCTTCCTTGCCTTCCGGATACCGCAGGATCCATCCGTAATCTGCACAGTTGGCAGATGCCCAGATGAAGGCGCTGGTTTCACTGAAGTCCTTGCTTTCATCACCGGTTGCGGTCACGTCAACGGTAAGTCCGGTCTGATGTTCGGAGAATCCCGGACGGGCGCTTTCCCGGTCTGCCTGTTCCTGCCCGTGGCCGATGACATAGTTGTCATACAGCGTCTTCTGGGAATCGTATGTCCGGTAGGCGCTGATCGCGTAGAACGCAAGGTTCATCTCCCGTCCTGCGGCAGCCCATTCTTCCATGGCGTCGGCGGCTTCCTTTGCCAGCCGTGTGCCGGCGGCGCCGCACTGCATGGAAAGATCGGTCAGATTTGCCGGAACATAGCTCTCATCGAGATACCACGTCTTGTTCACCAGCATCGACGTCTTCGACGGATCTGCCGCATAGGTGATCTCATACGGTTTGCGGTAGGAATTGGAAAGCACAAAGGTTGTGCGGTCATTTTCCGGATGGTTCAGGCAGTCATCGATGTAATTCTGTTCGATGAGCTGATAGTCATAACAGAGCAGCGGAGTCAGTTCGACGAAGCGCAGATTCTTGTAGAGATTGAGAATCTGATCTTCTTCGTAACCGATATCCCGCAGACGGTTCACCATCAGGAAGTCCGTATCATCGAGATACTTTTCTCCCTCGATGACCGTATACAGTTCGAGATAGTCTGTATTGACGGTCTTCGACTTCAGACAGGACGCAAGGTAATCGCTGTACCACTGATTGTCGAGCAGCGTCTTTGCGAGTTTCTGTTCACGGATCGCCGCGATCGTTTCCTTGTCATAACCGAGCTTCTTCAGCTTGTTTGTTTCAACAGCGCGCGGAATCGTAATCAGACAGATCAGCGCGACGACACCGGCAATCGCAAACCATACTTCCTTGCGGAGATGTTTCAGTGCCCACAGGATCTTCTCAAAATTGGGCTTTTTAAACCGGATCTTGCGCGGGTCAAAGCGGAGCCTCCGCTTTTTCTTTTTCTTCTTTACGCCGGGCTGAATCGCAGCGGCGTTATTCGCGGCGTTCTCCTTCCAGGGAAGGACAAGCCGGTATTTCCGCTTCTTTCTGTGTTTCTTATTCGAGGTTGCCATAGTCCTCCTTAAACTCTTCCCAGGCACCGTCACCGGGCGGCAGGGAACGCAACGTTACCGGCTGCTTTGTGGTGGGGTGGGGAACTTCCAGTTCGTACGCCCAGAGGGCGATCTGGCCCTGTCCGGGGTTGGGGTTATAACGCTGGTCAAAACAGAGCGGTGTGCCTCTTGAGGCAAACTGGACGCGGATCTGATGGCTGCGTCCTGTTTTCAGCCGGATGCGCACCAGCGTCTTTCCGTTTCGTACCGCGATGGTTTCATAGTGAAGTTCGGAGCGTTTGCCGTGCGCCTCATCGGTGACGGTGACCATGTTGGTCTTATGGTCCTTGACGAGATAATCGACAAGATCTGCCTCTGACTCTGCGGGAATGCCGTCGAGCACCGCAAGGTAGGTCTTCTTCATCGCATGCGTGCGTACGCTGTCCGAAAGCCGGGATGCGGCTTTTGAAGTGCGGGCGAAGATCATCGCGCCGCCGACCGGACGGTCCAGCCGGTGCACGAGTCCGAGATAGACATTGCCCGGCTTCTGATATTTCTCCTTCAGATATGCTTTGCATTCACTCAGGAGATCGTTATCTCTGCTTTCATCGGCGTTGACCGGCATGTTTACCGGCTTCTCGACGCCAAGCAGATGATTGTCTTCATACAGAATCTTAATCATTGCGCTGCCATCTTCCGTAGATGCCGCAGGGAAGATACAGATCCCTGCTTTCGATCGGGAGTGCGACTTCGCCGGCGGAAATGGTTCCCTCCGTGCGAAGATCGGTGAAGGTTGCCTTCATCAGGTCTTCCAGCACGATCGGGGAAAAGCCGGTCGTATAGCCGTTGATCAGGAAGAACAGTCCATGGTCATCAAAGATGTCCAGGCAGGCGCTGATCAGACGGGGAAGTTCCTTTTCCAGTTTCCACAGCTCGCCCGACGGACCTCTTCCATAGGAAGGCGGATCCATCAGGATGCCGTGATAGGTGCGTCCTCTGCGCTTTTCGCGTTCCACAAACTTGAGGCAGTCATCCACGATGAAGCGGATCGTGCGGTCTTCAAGATGCGACAGGTCCCGGTTTTCCTTTGCCCAGGCAACCATGCCCTTGGATGCGTCCACATGCACGACTTCCGCCGCGCCTGCGGCTGCGCATGCCATGGTGGCGCCGCCGGTATAGGCAAACAGGTTCAGGATGCGCAGGTTTTCATCCTTATGACTCCGGATCAGTCCGCTCATCCAGTCCCAGTTGACCGCCTGTTCGGGAAACAGGCCGGTATGCTTGAATCCGGTCGGGCTGACCTTGAAGGTAAGATCACGGTAGGATACCGTCCAGGACTCCGGAAGCTTCTTCCGGTATTCCCATTCACCGCCGCCTTTGGACGAACGGTGATAGACCGCATCTGCGTTTTTCCACAGCCGGTTTTTTGAATCGGCAGGCCAGATCGCCTGCGGATCGGGACGGCGCAGAATAATGCCGTTCCATTGTTCGAGCTTTTCGCCTCCGCCGGCGTCAACACACGTATAGTCTTTCCATTGATCAGCCTTCACCAGCATACCCAGTATCTCCTTACAGGCACCCATTATATCATGCGGCAGAAGGTTTCTTTAAATGCGCGCGTGATATAATTAGGGGCACTGCGGCTGTGCCGCACAGGGAAGGGCTTTGAACATGATTGATATCAGTACGCTGAATAACGAGCAGAAGGATGCGGTGCTCGATGAACATAAATACCTGCGGATCGTCGCAGGCGCAGGATCGGGAAAGACCCGTGTTCTGACGATGCGGATCGCGCATCTGATTCAGGACAGGGATGTCTGGCCGACAAAGATCCTTGCGATCACCTTTACCAATAAAGCGGCCAACGAAATGAAGGAACGTATCCGGAAGATGCTGGAGGATGAAACCTCCCAGCCTTGGATTTCCACCATTCACTCCCTCTGCGTGCGTATCCTGCGGGAAGATATCCAGGCCATGGGATGGCCCAGAAACTTTACCGTCCTCGATGCGGATGATCAGAAGAGCATCCTGAAGGAGGCGTACAAGGAATTCAAGGTCGATTCCCAGACCTATTCCTACGGCTCCCTGCTGGACTATATCTCCAACAACAAGGCGGCGGATATCTCCGTGGAGCGGGCCTATGTGCTGGCCGGTTCGTATTCCGGAGAGAAGATCAAGGCAAAGATCTATGAGTACTACGTCAAACGCCAGAATGACCTCTATGCGCTCGACTTTGACGATCTGATTCTCTATACGGTACGCATGTTCCGGAAGTTTTCGGAGATCCTCGCCAAGTGGCAGAAGCGCTTTGCCTATATCCATGTCGATGAGTTTCAGGATATCGACGGCATCCAGTATGAACTGATCCGTCAGCTGACCGGCACGGAAAACAGCCTGTACGTGGTCGGTGACCCGGACCAGACAATCTATACCTGGCGCGGTGCGGATGTAAATATCATCCTCAACTTCACGAAGGATTTCCCCGACGCAAAGACGATCATGCTGAACCGGAATTACCGCAGTACCTCCGCGATCCTCAACGGCGCCAATGCGGTCATCCGGCATAACCGGCATCGTCTGGAAAAAGATCTGTATTCCAGCCGGGAAAGCGATGTGAAGATCACCCATTACGCAAGTGCCGGCGATGAATATCAGGCGGCCTGGATCGCGGCAACGATCAAGGAACTCCATGCCAAAGGCAAGGACTACCACGATATTGCATTGCTTTACCGTTCCAACTACCTGTCACGTTCGCTTGAAAAAGCGCTCCTCGATGAGCGCATTCCGTACATCATCTACGGCGGCGTACGGTTCTATGAGCGTCAGGAAATCAAGGACGCCCTGTGCTATCTGCGGATGGTCACGGCCGGAGATGATCTGGCCTTCCGGCGCATCATCAACCGCCCGAAGCGCGGCCTTGGAAACAAGTCGCTCGATACGATCGAACAGGCTGCCCGGATTTCCGGCAAGACGATGTACGAGACGATCAAGGACGGACCGGTGCTCTCCGGCAAGGCGCAGAAGACCCTGGATTCCTTTGTGACGATGGTGGAATCCTGGCGCAAACGCGCATCGCAGGAAGGAACCGAGATCTTCAAACTGTTTGAACAGATCCTGGAAGAGTCCGGACTGCGCGCATCGTATGAAGAAAACCAGGAAATGGACCGCGTGGAAAACATGAAGGAACTGATCGATGATGTCCGGGAGTTCAGCGAGAACTATCCGGAATCCAGTCTCGATGAGTACCTCCAGCTGGTCAGCCTCTACGGCGACCGGGATGAGACGATGAGCTCGGATTTCGTACAGCTGATGACCGTGCATGCGGCCAAAGGTCTGGAGTTCGATACGGTCTTCGTAACCGATATGAACGACGGCATCTTCCCGAATGAGCGGGCGATGAATGACGGCATCAAGGGCGTGGAAGAAGAACGCCGTCTTGCCTATGTCGCCTTCACCCGGGCAAAAAACAAACTGTATATCACGGAAGCCGGCGGATACAGCTACATCCTGCAGAAGGTGCGCACGCCGAGCCGGTTCATCGATGAGATCGATGATTCCTGCATTGAACATAAGGGCGCGGTATTTGAAACCAAGCGTCCGCAGATGAGCGGACTCAACCTGTTTGATGAGCGCCCGATTCAGGAACGCATCATGGATACGCCGGCAATCCCGCAGATCCGCAAGGGCGAACAGGTCATTCACTCCAAGTTCGGCGAGGGCATTGTCCTTTCCTGCAGGAACGGTATTGCGGAGATCGCATTCCCGTTCCCGTTCGGCGTCAAGAAGATCGCCGCAGGACATCCGAGCCTGAAGCGC
>JAFOLE010000227.1 GCA_017419465.1 Solobacterium sp.
ATCGCTTGTACCGGAAACGTTGGTTCCGACAGTTCCGTTGAAGTCATCAATGGAGAGTGTTGCAATACCGCATCCGCTCATGATGCCTTCTTCTCCAGTGATGATCGGAATGCCTGCTTCAGAAGCAACTGCGTCAATCAGACCGGTGTTGCTGGCAGCGGTGTTGTCTGTCGGGATATAAAGTGCTTCATTTTCAGAAACCGCGGTAGTTGTGATTGCCTGAACATCATTGGAGTCGGTGAAGGTGTAGACGTTAACGGTCTTTCCTTTTCCTTCCAGAGCTTCCTTGACGACTTCTGCCTGGTATTTGGAGTTTGCTTCTGCAGAGCAGTAGACGATACCGATCTTGGAAGCATCCGGAATCAGTTCATCGAACATTGCTGCCTGCTGATCCAGTGGGGCGAGATCGCTTGTACCGGAAACGTTGGTTCCGACAGTTCCGTTGAAGTCATCAATGGAGAGTGCTGTACCGTATTCGGTAATCGCTGTGCCGAGAACCGGAATGGTTGCGGTTCCGTTGGCAGCTGCCTGAAGCGCAGGTGTAGCAATCGCGAGCATCAGATCAACGTTTTCGGTAACGAATCCCGAAACGATGGAGTTGCAGGTTGCGCTGTCGCCGGCTGCGTTCTGGTAATCAAACTTAACGTTGCCTTCTCCGAGCTGAGCGACCAGTTCATCCTGGAAGCCCTGTGCTGCTGCGTCGAGCGCTACATGCTGTACAAGCTGTACGATACCGACGTTATAAACTTTTGCATCTGCATCCGCACTCTGTGTTTCTGCAACAGGTTCCGTTGAATTGCTTTCGGCGGCAGGTTCGCCTGCAGATGTGCTTGTGCCGCATGCTGCAAGACTTAGTCCGAGCACTGCACTGAGCAATACGTTTGTAAATTTTTTCATGTTATTTTCATTCCCCCTGAAAGTGTTTACAACAATTTGCATTTTATTACATTAATGTATCTGCGTCAATGGAGATCGTTTATAAATAAGAAATAAATATTTTTACTTTCCAAAACACGGATTATCCTGCTATCATAAATGGCGAACTTGAAGATGAAGGAAAGTAGGAATCATCGGTTCGGCATAGAGAGAAGACGGTTGGTGAAAGTCTTTACGGACAATGATTCTGAAGCTGCTTCGGAGAGCGCCTAATCCGCGCCGTATGCCGGCGTTAACGGCTGAATTAAGTGCGTGTCATAGGATGACACGAAACAGGATGGTACCGCGTGAAAACGTTCCTGCATTGTATGTGCAGGTTTTTTTATTGAAGGAGGAATTCAAATGACCGCAAACAAACAGCTTACCGGAAATCAGGTCCGTCAGATGTTCCTTGATTTCTTTGCGTCCAAGGGATCGATGATCGAACCCGGCGCAAGCCTTATCCCGCATAACGATCCGACACTGTTATGGATCAATGCCGGCGTATCTGCTCTTAAGAAGTATTTTGACGGTACGGAGAAGCCTAAGTGCAACCGTATCTGCAATGCGCAGAAGTCCATTCGTACCAACGATATTGAAAATGTCGGAAAGACAGCACGTCATCATACATTCTTTGAAATGCTCGGCAACTTCTCGATCGGTGATTACTTCAAGCAGGAAGCGATTCCCTGGGCGTGGGAGTTTCTGACAAGTCCAGAATGGGTCGGTTTTGATCCGGAACGCATGTACGTAACGGTTTATCCGGATGATGAGGAAGCCTACAATCTCTGGGTAAAAGTCGGTATGAATCCGTCCCATATCCGCAAGACAGAAGATAACTTCTGGGAAATCGGAAGAGGCCCGGGCGGACCGGACACCGAACTTTACTACGACCGCGGTCCTGCATTCGATCCCAAGGGTCTTGGGGAAAAGCTGTTCTTCGAAGATATCGAAAATGACCGTTACATTGAGGTCTGGAATATTGTCTTCTCCCAGTATGACTGCCGTCCGGGTGAACTGCCCCGTACAGAGTATAAGGAACTGCCGCATAAGAACATTGATACCGGTATGGGTCTTGAGCGTCTTGTTGCGCTGATCCAGGAAGGTGAGACCAACTTCGATACCGATCTCTTCCTGCCGGTCATTCATGCGACAGAAACATTCGCAAAGCATTCTTATTCCGAACCGGAATACAAGATGGCATACCGTGTCATCGCGGACCATATCCGTACTGTCACATTCGCAATTGCGGACGGTGCGATGTTCTCCAACGAAGGCCGCGGTTATGTCCTTCGCCGTGTTCTTCGCCGCGCAGTGCGTTATGGCATCAAGCTTGGCATTGACGGTGCATTCATGTATAAACTCGTCAAGGTCGTTGCGGACAACATGGAAGATTATTATCCGTACCTGCAGGGCAAGGTGGATCTCATTTCCCGCCTGGTAAAACAGGAAGAAGAGAGTTTCCATCGTACACTTGCCAACGGTGAAGCACTTCTGAACGAACAGCTGAAAGCGCATGAAGCAGAAAAGAAGCTGCCGGGTGAAGTGGTGTTCCGTCTCTACGATACCTATGGCTTCCCGAAGGAACTGACGGCAGAGATTGCCGAAGACGCCGGCTATACCGTTGATATGGAAGGCTTTGAACGCGAGATGGCTGCCCAGGTCAAGCGGGCAAAGGATGCTCGCGGAAATGAACAGTCCATGCACGGACAGTCCGCAGATCTGATGGATTTTGAAGAGCCGTCCGAATTCACCGGTTATACAGACCGTACCTCTGTCGGAACGGTAATCGGACTCTTCAAAGATGGTGTCAAGGTTGATGAAATCTCTGACAGCGGTGACGTCATTCTCACAAAGACATGCTTCTATGCAGAATCCGGCGGACAGTGTGCCGATACCGGTACGCTTACCGGAAACGGATTCAAGGCGGTCGTCACTGACGTTCGCAAGGCGCCGCACCAGCAGCCGCTCCATCACATTGAGGTGAAGGAAGGCATGCTTCATGTCGGTGATGTGCTGACCGGTGAATATGACTTTGAAAAGCGTCAGCGCACACGTGCAAACCACAGTTCACTCCATCTTCTGCAGAGTGCGCTCCGCACCGTTCTCGGCGATCATGTCGCCCAGGCCGGTTCCTATAACTGCCCGGATTACGGACGTTTCGATTTCAACCATTATGAAAAGGTCAGCGATGCACAGCTGAAGGAAATTGAGCATCTCGTCAACAAGATGATTCAGGCAGATGTTGAAGTAACAACGGAAGTCCTGCCGGTGGAAGAAGCCAAGAAGACCGGTGCCATTGCACTGTTTGACGAAAAATACGGCGACAGTGTACGCGTTGTCTCCATGGGCGATTTCTCCAAGGAATTCTGCGGCGGTACGCATGTTTCCAATACCGGAAACCTTGGTGTATTCAAGATCGTCAGTGAAGAGTCGATCGGCTCCGGTGTACGCCGAATCACCAGTATCACAAAGATGGATGCTTATGAGACATTCCGTCAGGAAGAAGATTATCTGAATGAAACTGCAGCACTCCTGAAGATGAAGAACTATCAGGGACTGCAGGAGCGCATCCGTACACTGCTTGAAGAGAATGCATCGCTCCGCAAGGAAGTCGCAGATTCCAAGCAGAAGGCACTGGCCGCAAACGCAAGTGAGAAACTTGGAAGAGCGGAAACCATCAACGGTATTTCCGTACTGATTCTTGAAGAGAACGGAATGGAGACCGGCGCGATGAAGGGCTATGCGGAACAGCTCCGCAACAAGCTTACGGATGGTCTTGTCTTTGTATCGAATGTAAATGACGGCAAGGTGACCTTTGTCTGCGCAGCTTCCAAGGCTGCAATCGCAAAGGGTCTCAAGGCCGGTGATCTCGTCAAGGCTGCGGCAGTTGTATGCGGCGGCAACGGCGGCGGACGCCCGGATATGGCACAGGCCGGCGGTAAAGATGTCGAGACCGTATCCAAGGCGCTTGCGGAAGTACGTTCCAGAATTCAGAATGCCTGATTTCGTTCTTTCGTTTGAGTGTACATTTACGTCGGATTAAACTAAAATAATTAGTAAGAAATTGGAGGTGTCCCATGAACAATGTTGATATTTCGCCAACAGTCAGTTTTGATGCGAATCAGATTCGTCGAGAAAACATCCGGCAGGTTCTGATGCTTGTGCGGGATGCGCTTCAGGAACGCGGATACAATGCCATCAATCAGATGGCGGGGTACCTGATCTCCAATGATCCGGCGTACATTTCATCGCATAAGAACGCGCGTTCAATCGTTCAGTCGGTGGAACGGCACGAGATTATTGAAGAACTTGTACGTTTCTATCTGGAAGAAAACTGCAGCGAATGATTTATCTCGGTCTTGATCTTGGCAGTGTAACCTGCGGTGTTTCAAGAAGTGACTCGGGAATCATCGCCAGTCCGCTGACGACACTGCGTTTTAAGCCGGATGATTATGACCGGGCTTTGGATATGCTGCTGGAGCTGATTGAAAAAGAACATCCGGACATGATCGTACTTGGATGGCCGCTTCTGGAAAACGGGGACCGCGGTGAGCGCGCGCTGATCTGCGAGGAATTCGGACAGGTGCTGCAGGAAGAGTCCGGTATCCCGGTTGTCCTGCAGGACGAACGGAATACCACAAAAGATTCTGAAGCAATCCTGATTGAAGCGGATGTATCCCGGAAAAAACGGAAAAAAGTGATTGACCGAATGGCTGCTGTACGTATTCTTCAGTACTATTTGGATGCACAGAAACAGAAAGGCGCGTAAAACGCCTTTCTTATGTTTAAAGGAGATGACAGCTGATGATTGACAACCGCATAACACTTTCCGATGAAAACGGAAAGGAAGTCGAAATGGAGATCCTTCTTACCTTTGATGACGAGGAAAAGGGAATTCACTATGTACTGATCCACAGCAGCGATCCGAATGATGATACCGTTCTTCCGTATCGTTATGATGAAGACGGAAATCTGGAACCGGTCGATGATCCGGAAGGATTTGAGATGTGCAATGAGGTTCTCGGCGCATATCTTGGGGAGCTGAATAATGAGTAAAAAACGGAAACCGAAACGCAAACTGCGCATCGGAAGACTTCTGATGTTACTGCTGATTCCGATTATTATCGTGTTTGGAATTCTGTTTCTGAACTATCGGAATTCCCTGAAACCGATACAGAAGGAAAGTGAGACGGTATCGTTCGAGGTCGAAGCAGGTACATCCACCAAGGCGGTTGCGGCCAAGCTCAAGGAAGCCGGACTGATCCGCAACGCTGACTTTGCCTACTTCTTTGCCCGTTCCGAGAAACTCACCGATATCAAAACCGGCACTTATACACTGGATAAGAGCTGGGATGTGGAACATATCTTTACCGTATTGAATGATCCGAATGCCGGAGAAGTCGAAACGGTAAGTGTGACGATCATCGAAGGTGACTGGGCAAAACATGTTGCACAGAAGATTTCGGAAGCGACGAATGTCAGCTACGATGAGCTGATGACGCTCTGGAATGATGAAGAGTATATCCGTTCGCTCATGGAACGCTATCCGTTCATCACCGAAGATGTTTTCAACCCGGATATCCGGATCAAACTTGAAGGCTTCCTGGCGCCGAATACCTATCTGTTCTATCCGGAGACCGACGCAAAAACAGTTACTGAAAAGATTCTTGATCAGCAGCTATCCGTCTATAACCGGTTTGCGGACCAGATTGCCGCAAGCAAATACAATGTACATGAGCTGTATACACTGGCATCTATCGTACAGTACGAGTCCGGAAAAACCGATGATATGAAGCTGATTGCAGGCGTCTTCTACAATCGTCTTGATATCAATATGGCACTGCAGTCCTCTGTTACTGTCTGCTATGCCATGGATGAGGATAACGGCGAGAACTGGCTGGCATGTGAAGCCAATGCGGATTTTGAAAGCCCGTATAACACCTATAAATATCCGGGTCTTCCGCCGGGACCGATCGTAAATGCCGGAGAGGATGCGATTGAAGCTGTCCTGAATCCAACCGCCAGCAACTACTATTACTTCATGGCAGATGTCGATACCGGTGTCGTATATTATGCGGAAACACTGGATGAGCATAACAAGAATGTAGCTGCCCACACGAATTATCACTGATGAAACGAAGCACCTGTGTATACCTGATCAAAGACGGCGCCTGGCTGATGCTGCTGCGGAACAAGAAGCAGAACGACATCAACGAAGGAAAATGGATCGGCGTCGGCGGCAAGAACGAAGATCAGGAATCATTTGAAGACTGTGCCGTTCGGGAAGTTTATGAAGAAACCGGCTGCACGGTCCATGAACTGGAATATATGGGAATCGTCGATTTCCGCTACAGCGACATGGAGCCGGAACAGATCGCGGTATATACCTGTCATTCCTTCAGCGGAACACCGTCAGAGTGCAGGGAAGGAACGCTTGCCTGGATTCCGGAACCGGATGTTCTGAAACTTGCCCTCTGGGAAGGGGACAGAGTATTTCTGACCCGCATGATTACAGGACACGGAATTCCATTTGAAATCACATTGGAATATGATGCGGAAGGCAATCTAACCAATGTACTGGAAGGAGAACAATAACGTTATGAACAAACCGATTCTGATCGGCATTGCCGGAGGCTCTGCTTCCGGAAAAACGAGTATTGCCCGGAAGATCAAGGATACGTTTTCCGACACCAAATCAGTCCTGATCGTCCGCCAGGATGACTATTACAAGGACCAGTCCGGTCTGACCATGGAAGAACGGGTCAAGACGAACTATGATCATCCGTTTGCGTTTGACAACGATCTTCTGATCAGTCATCTGAAGAGCCTGCTTGCCGGTGTTGCGGTTGATAAACCGACCTATGACTTTGTGGTTCATAATCGGTCCAATATTACGGAACATCTCGAACCGGCGGATGTCATTCTTCTCGAGGGACTGTTTGTCCTGGAAGATGAAAAACTGCGGGAACTGGAAAACATCAAGATATTTGTGGATACAGAGGCAGATATCCGGTTTATCCGGCGTCTGGTACGCGATGTCAAGGAGCGCGGACGTGAACTCGACAACATCGTCGACCAGTATGTAAATACGGTAAGAGTCATGCACAACATGTTTATTGAGCCGTCCAAACGGTATGCGGATATCATTATTCCGGAAGGCGGATCCAACGAGGTCGCAATCGATCTGCTTACCACAAAGATTTTCAGTATCATTCATCCTGAAAACCAGGGATAAGATCAGAAAACCTGCATAAATATGCGCTTTCGGTTGTGGCATCGTATGCAGACTTGCGCTATAATAGTTCAGGTTTAATAACGTAATTAAGGAGAAACAAGGTGGAAAATAAGGTTTATTTGACAGAAGACGGCTTAAAAAAGCTGCAGAATGAATATCATGATCTTGTACATGTACAGCGTGAAGAAGTAAAGGCTGAACTGAAAGAAGCCCGTTCCCTCGGTGACCTTTCCGAAAACGCCGACTATGACGCAGCACGTGAAAAGCAGGCGCAGGTTGAGCATCGGATCGCTGAACTTGAGGAAATGCTCAAGCATTATGAAATCATCGACACCAAGAGCGGTTCCAAGGTTGTCCAGATCGGTTCAACCGTAAAGCTTCAGTTCCAGGACACCAAGGAAGAAGCGGAATACCGGATTGTCGGTAAGACCGAAGCAGATCCGCTGTCCGGTCTGATTTCCAACGAAACACCGCTCGCAAAGGCTATTCTCGATAAGAAAGCCGGTCAGACTGCGGAAGTTCACGTAAAGAATCCGTACAAGGTTCTTGTTATTTCCATCAGCTGAGCGCGTATTTTCCAAACTGAATTTATAAAAGATAAGCAGGAGGTTCTCCATGAAACAACTGCTTATTTTTTTGGTTCTGCTCTGTATTGCCTTTGGGATTGATAAGCGGGTCATCCGTGAGGCGGACCTGAATCAGGATCCGATTGTGATCAATGTCAGCGGTGAAGTGCGTAATCCGGGACCGGTCAAAGCAGACCCGTATACGACGGTCCGCGAGATTCTCGAACAGGCTGATCCGACAGAAGACGCAGATCTCAGCGGTCTTAATCCGGATATGGTGCTGAACGATCATGATGTACTGAATATCCCACGCCAGAAAGAGCCTGATGAACCGGAACGTATTTCCATTAACCAGTCGGATGCGGAAGAACTGACAAAGCTATCGGGCATCGGTCCTTCGATTGCCCAGCGGATCGTGGAATACCGTCAGGAACACGGTCTGTTTCAGAAGACGGAAGATCTGATGAATGTCCCGGGGATCGGACCGGCAAAATATGACGCGCTCAGCGATCAGATCAGTCTGTAACAGTCTGCTTGAACACAGTCTGATTCTTGTGCCGGCGGCAGCGTTACTGATCTATCTTCCATCATATCGATTTGCGGCGCTGATTCTCTGCATTGCGTTTTATTACCTGATCGTCAAAGATCAGAGTGCTGTTCTTGCAAGTCTGATTCTGCTCTGTTTTCTGATACGGATTCCCTGTGGCGATTCAGAAATACGGCAGGGGCAGGTCATTGAAGTAAAGGCCAATTATGTCATTGTAAAAGACCGGATGGATTCGATCCTGGTCTATACAAAAGCCATGCCGGCATATGATTCTGTGATTGCGTTCGATGGGATTTCCGAGCCGCTGCATGATGGAAAGGGATTCTTTCGCTTTCCGTTTGCGCGATACTGCAGGCTGAAGGGAATCAGATATTCCGTGTCACCGGATACGATCCGGGAAGTACGTCCGACCCATTCGCTGCGTGGTCTTCTGATGAACCGGATCCGTTCAGCAGAACCGGAAACTGCGGAAGTGCTGCTGGAAGTACTGTTTCACTGTTCCTCGGATGATGAACTCTTTCAGGGTCTGTTTCGTGACCGCGGGGTTTCGCTTGCCGGAATCCTGCTGTTTTCTGATCTGATCATGCAGTATTTCTGCTATGAAAGCACCAGAAAGAAGATCCGTATCATCCTGACGGTACTGCTTGCTGTTTTTTATCGTGTTCCGTATGTCATGCTGATACGGCTGATCCGGTATTGTCTTGAAGCTGCCGGGCTGAAAGGAAAAGCAAAGAACGGCTCTGCCTTCCTGATCAGCCTCAGACTCTGTCCGTATGCGATATTCAGCGCTTCATTTCTTTTGCCTCTGACATTTGCGTTCTGTTCAAATGACCCGGCCAGGAAAGCGGAGCGTCTTTTCTTCAGCATGCATATGTCCTCCGCGCTGTTTCACCGTGTAAATCCGATTGAACTGTTATTATTCCGTTTGATTCTTCCGGTGAGCGGTTTCTGCTGGATCTGTGCATTGCTGGAGGCGCTGTTCCGGCTGCCGTTTCATGGACTGATTCTGTTTCTGGATCATATCCTTACATGGGTGAACTCTTGTTCCCTGTCCGGAACCATACTTGGCGCAGGACTTCCGTTTTATGTTCTCCTTCAGACCACCGGCTTTCGTAACACGAAGCAGAATGCCTGGTATCGGATCGCTCTGTTTCTGCTGTTTCAGATGTTCGGTCTGTTTCATCCGTTTGCGGAACTGTCATTCATCAATGTCGGACAGGGGGATTCCATCCTGGTTCGCGGACCATTTCGAAGCAGCGATATTCTGATCGATACCGGAAAACCTTCCCAGAAAAATAATGTAGTTACATTCCTTGAGGCAAAGGGAATACGGACACTGAATACGCTGATCATTACCCATGCGGACAGCGATCACGCCGGAAGTCAGGAAGTGATCACCGACGTATTCGCACCGATACAGGTAATTACCGATCATCAGCCGGAACTCAGATGCGGAATGCTTACCCTGCTGGATCTCAATGATATGAACAGTGAAGATGAAAATGAAAGCTCGATCGTCACTGCGTTTTCACTCAACGGCATGAACATCCTTCTGATGGGAGACAGCTCTGTAAACACGGAAGAGCGGATCGTTCATCGTTATCCCGGTCTTCGTGCGGATATTCTCAAGCTCTCCCATCATGGCAGTAAAACCGGATCGTCGGAACGCTTTTTGAATACGGTCCGTCCGGATCTTGCGATTGTGTCGAGCGGTGCGTATCATATCTATCATCATCCGAGTCCCGAAGTGGTTCAGCGGCTGAACGACCGGCGTATTCCGTACCTGGATACCAAGGAGGAAGGAGACATTACGATCCTCTGTCTGCCGGGTTTGAATCTGCTTTTAACAGCCTCCGGAAAGATTGCTATAATACGGGTGTGATTATTCTCCTGGAAGGAAAAGAAAGCTATCAGCTCAATGCAAGAAAGCAGAAACTGATCAAGGAATCCGGTGCGGAAGGTGAAAACATTGTCAGTCTTGACGGCAGTTCCCGCACCGCTTTTTCCATGGAAGCAGCACTGAATCTCTGTTCCACCATCTCGCTGTTCGGTGACCGGCGTGCGGTTCTCATATCGAATCCGTATTTTCTGAAGTCCGGCGGGGCAGGCTCTTCCGGCGCAAAGAAAACCACAAAAAAGAAAGGCGGAGGAACGCCTTCTGAACTGCTTGAGACGTATTGTGCCGCACCGAATCCGGATACCGATCTCATTTTTGTATGTGACGGGTTCCTGTGTGACAAGCGCACAAAAGAATATAAAGTTCTTTCTTCTTATGCGGGCAAGACCGTACGGATCATCACGTTCTCAAATCCGAGTCCCTGGGAACTGGAAAAACTGATCGACCGTGAACTTGCGATGCGGAATTATCATCTGACAAAAGACGCAAAAACAGAACTGAAGCTCCGGATTGCGGACAGCGCAACCGAGTTCTATAAGACGCTCGACAAGATGGAACTGTACGGCGGAAAAGAATTTGACCGCAATGCCATTGCGGGTCTTGTCAGTTTCAATGCGGAGGTCAATGTCTGGAAGCTGTCGGATGCGTTTGTACGCGGTGATGCCGCAAAGACCATGGAATCCTTCTTTGAACTGCGTGAACATGCATCGATGGATGTATACGGAATTCTACCTACACTGAGTTACCGTCTGAAACGGCTGTACTGTGTAAAGTCCTGTTCCGAAGCGGGTCTTCCGTTCAGTGAGATTCGTGCCAGAACCGGGCAGGGGTATCCTGAAAAAGATCTGGAAAGCTGCGGCGGTCATTCGGCACGCTGGTTTCTGCGGCGCCTTGCGGAGCTTGCGGATCTTGATCAGGGTATGAAAACCGGACAGATTGACGGCATGACCGGTCTTGAACTGTTTCTCTTGAGGAATCTTCCGCATGCCTGACGTACAGCGCGTGTTCCATACACTGGAACCATTGTTTGACCGTGAATCCAGAGTGCTGATTCTCGGTTCCTTTCCGTCCGTGGTTTCCCGTCAGAAATCCTTTTATTATGCCAATCCAACAAACCGGTTCTGGCCGGTTATGGAGACGCTGTTCCACGAAACGATTACCGATAGGAAGGAATTCTGCCTTCGGAAGCACATCGCGTTATGGGATGTGATTGAAAGCTGTACGATACACGGCTCTTCAGACAGTTCCATCCGTGATGTGAAGGCAAATGATATTGAGTGGCTGATTCAGAATTCCTCTGTCCATGCGGTATTCACGACCGGCGCAAAAGCCGCGTCACTGTATAAAAAGTATGTGTCCGCATCTCTTGATGCCTGTGCATTACCCTCAACCTCTGCCGCAAATGCACATATGCGGCTTGACGATCTAGTAAAGGAGTATGACTGTGTCAGAAAAGCACTTGAACCATAAAATTGAACTGCTTGCGCCGGCGGGAAATCCGGAAGCGCTGATTGCGGCAGTACAGGGCGGCTGCGACGCAGTCTACCTTGGGATCCGCAATTACAGTGCCCGTGCATTTGCAGGCAATTTTGATCATGATGAATTTATTGAAGCAGTGAAGTACTGTCATGTGCGCGGCGTGCGCGTCTATGTGACGATGAACACGCTTCTGTTTGAAGAAGAGATCGAGCGTGCCATGGAAGAAGTGGCATTTCTCTATGAACATGATGCCGACGCACTGCTCATTCAGGACTTCGGTCTCTTTCATCGGGTACGCACGGAATATCCTGACTTTGAAGTGCACTGCAGCACGCAGATGCATGTTCATAATGCGGATGGATGCCGCGTCATGAAGCAGGAAGGTGCTGCGCGTGCAGTTCTTGCCAGAGAAACGCCGATCGAAGTAATCCGTGAATGCGCGAAGACCGGTATCGAAATCGAAGTCTTTGCATATGGTGCATTGTGTGTCGCATACAGCGGACAGTGCCTGATGAGTGAGTCGGTAAAAAACCGGTCCGGAAACCGCGGCGTATGTGCGCAGATGTGCCGTCTTCGGTTTTATGAAAATGACGGAGAGGCAAGATGCCCGTCTCCGGAAGGGGAATACGCCCTTGCGATGAAGGACCTCAATCTGATCAATGATATCCCGGCGCTGATCGAAGCGGGAGCTTCCAGTCTGAAAATTGAAGGACGGATGAAACGCAGGGAGTATGTGTATCTTGTCACCAGGACGTTCCGTGAAGCAATCGATGCCTACTACAGCGGGAGAACATACCGGATTCCCGCGGAACGGGAAAAGGAACTCGAACTTCTGTTCAACCGGGGATTCACGCGGGGACATGCATTTCATGACACACAGAAACAGCGTATGACCCGTTTCCGTCCGAACCATATGGGCGTTAAGATCGGAACTGTTGTCTCATTTTCCAACAATAAGGTAACGGTTGATCTCATCGATCATCTTTACCAGCATGACGGGCTTCGCATTCTGAACAGTCCAGCCGATACCGGACTTACCGCTGTACGGATCGAAAAGAAGGGAAAACTGGTGAATGAAGCGTTCCCCGGTGACCGTGTCATTCTGGACTGTGCATCCAAACCGCATCCGAAGAAGGGACAGATTCTTCTCAAAACAACAGATACCCACCTTCATGAACGCATTGACCGTGCGATCGAGGAAGATACAAGGACGGTACCGATCAAAGTCTCCTGTTCGGCAGAGGCCGGAAAACCGCTGCTTCTTACGGCAGAAGACGGCGATCATAATCAGGTTTCGGTAACAAGCGAGCAGATCCTTGAACCCGCCAGAAAAGCACCGCTCTCCGCTGAGCGTATTACACAGATTCTATGCAAGACCGGCGATGAACCGTATGCGCCTGTCGTAACAATTGAACATATGGATGATATCTTCATGCCGGTTTCCGCACTGAATGAAGTGCGCCGTACACTCTATCAGAAATTATCCGAAGCACGCGCAAAGCGTCATACACGTACCGGACGGAAGCCATATGTCATGAATGTACCTTGCATTTCCTGTACATTTCCGCCGGTACTCATTGATTCTTCAGATGATGAAACAAAAAATACGGATTTCATGAAATTGCCTGTAATTTCAGAAAACGGATGTGATAAGATTTTACACAACAGAGTGATACTGAGTGAACCCGGCAACTTATGGCTGAATGTTAGACATGCGGTCGCGGGAATGACACTGAATGTGACGAATTCCTATGCGGCAGCCTGGCTTCTGTCACACCCGGGCGTGGAAGGGGTTATTCTTTCGTCAGAACTTCGTACACCGCAGATCCGATCATTGATCGATGCGTTTGTCAGTCGATACGGGTTTGAACCCATGCTGTATCAGCTGGTTTACGGGCGGCGTACACTGATGTGGATCAAGGACTATCACTTAGCCCATCCGTATCTGGAAGATCTGCAGAAACGCTGTTATCCGGTAATGGACAGGGGGTTCGTTACCGAGATACTGGAACCGGAGCCATATGTCAGTGAAAACAGTCTCTGCCGGGGAAGCTATGTCATTCTGACAACAGAGGATAGAAATCAATCTGAAGCAATAAAGGAGGAAGCTTATGAAGAAATTTCTGGAAGAGTTCAAGGCATTCGCGCTCAAGGGTAATGTAATGGATATGTCCATCGGTGTTATCATCGGTGCTGCATTCGGAAACATCGTTACATCCCTCACAGACAACTTTATCAACCCGCTGATTCAGGTATGCACAGGCGGTATGGGAGAGGACGGCGTCGCAATCGGCGGATCCTTCAAGATTTCTGGTGTCAGCTTCAACTACGGCGCATTCCTTTCCGCAGTCATCAATTTCATTATCATGGCATTCATTCTCTTCTGCCTGCTTAAGGCCATCAACAAGGCAATGAGCATCGGCAAGAAGGAAGAAGCGGCAAAACCGGCCGAAGATCCTGCAGATGTCAAGCTTCTCAAGGAGCTTGTTGCGATTGTGAAAGAGCAGAATCCGGAAGCCGCAAAAGCAGCGGAAGAAAAGCTCGCTGCGAAGTAATCGGGCCATCTTTGAAACCAACGTTAAACGTCCTGTTTACAGGGCGTTTTTTCTTTGGGAGACAGTTCATAACCCATGGCCTTTTTGTTATAATATGTACGGTTTTTAAGGAGAATGAAATGTTTTTAAAACGGATCGAAATGCAGGGATTCAAATCTTTTGCCGACAAAACCGTTATTTCTTTTGAGCATCCGATCACCGGTGTCGTAGGACCCAACGGATGCGGAAAATCCAATATTACTGATGCAGTGAGATGGGTACTCGGAGAACAGAGCAGCCGTCAGATGCGAGGCGAAAAGATGAGCGATGTCATCTTTTCCGGTTCCGCTGACCGCCGTGCGCTCAATATGGCTGAAGTCACTCTGGTATTTGACAATTCCAACCATATTCTGAATTCCGATAAGGAGGAGCTGGAAGTAACACGCCGGCTGTTCCGCGATACCGGAGATGCCGAATATCTGATCAACCGGAACAATGTCCGTCTCAAGGATGTCATTGACCTGTTCCTGGACACCGGTCTTGGAAAATCAAGTCTCAGTATTATTTCACAGGGTAACGTCATCACGTTTGCGGAATCCAAACCGCTCGATCGTCGGGGAATTTTTGAAGAGGCAGCCGGAGTTGCCAAATACAAGAAGCGTAAGATGGAAAGTCTTTCCCGTCTTGCGCGCACAAAGGACAATCTGGATCGTTCGGGGGATATTCTCATCGAACTGGAAAAGCAGGTCAGTCCGCTGAAGCGTCAGGCGAGAAAAGCAGAGATTTACCGCGAGAAGAAACAGCGTCTGGAAGAGATTGAAATTGCAGTTCTTGTACAGGAAGTGGAAGAACTCAATGCTTCGATTGAAGATACCAAGAAGACTCTGTTTGATATTGAAACAAAGAAGCAGATCTATTCAACCGATCTTCAGATCGGGGAATCCAAGATTGCCGAGCAGAAACGTGCATCCTCTCAGCTTGAATCGGAGATTTCCGCTCTTCAGGAAGACCTGATGCGCACGGTTGATGAGATCACCAGTCTCGAACAGCGGCGTACGGAAATGGATGAACGCCGGAAATACATCATCGAAACCGGTAACCGGGAGGAGAAGGCAAGAGAAACCCGTGAGCTTCTCGAAGCGGCCAAGGTTGAGTACGATGATCGTAAAAACCGTCTTGATGCACTGAACAATGAAATTCAGCTCGACAGTGAACGGCTGCGTCAGATTGCACAGCGTGTATTTGATCTGTCTTCCGAATATGAACAGACACAGGGTGTTCTGCGCAGTCTGCAGAACCAGCAGGTTTATCTCGACAACATTCTGAAGGATCCCTTCAGCAGCAACCGCTCTGCCGGAACCCGCGCTATCATGGAAAACCGTAATGCACTGCGCGGTATCCTCGGTGTCATCGGACAGGAAATCCATGCGGAAAAGGGCTATGAACAGGCGGTATCCGAGGCACTCGGCGGCGCCATGTACAACATCGTCACCGCAGATGAAGAAAGTGCCCGCAATGCGATCCGCTTCCTGAAGAAGAATCAGAGCGGCCGTGCCACTTTCCTGCCGGTCAATGTATGTCAGCGCCGGACACTATCTCAGGAAGCATCCGTCATCTGTTCAAATACGAAAGGGTATCTTGGAACGGCATCACAGTTCGTCACCTGTGACGAAACATTCATGCCGGTCGTTGAATATCTTCTCAACAACGTGCTCGTTGTGGATTCCATGGAAGCCGGCAATGAGCTTTCTGCACTAACCCAGCGCAGATACAACATCGTCACCACGGATGGTGAAGTCATTCACCGCGGCGGCTCCATGACCGGCGGTAAGCTCAAGCGCAATACCACACCGATCACAGCTGCCCGTGAAGCGGAAGATGTACGTCAGGCGATCGATGCCCAGTCTGCCCGCGTTGAACTTGCACGCAGGGAGAGCGAAAAAGCCGCATCCGAGCGTGATGAAATTACCAGACGTCTCCAGCAGAACCGGATCAGCGCCGCAAGCCTTGAGCCGGTCGTTGACGCAAAACTTGCCAAATACGAGAAACTGAAGAATGACCTTGTACTGCTTGCGCCGGATGATCTTTCAGAAGCGCTTGATACCAAGGAAATCGATGATACGGTCATCCGTCTGAACCGGGCGTATTCCGACCGTGACCGGATTACTTCCGATATCAAGGCGAAGCGTGAACAGCGGCTGATCATTACAAGCGAGACAGACCGTAAGGAACAGCAGATCCGTCAGCTCCGTAAGGATCAGGAACGTGCGGTCGCCGCAATCAATGCGATCAAGATCGATCAGGGACGTCTCGAGACGAAGATTGAAAACAATCTCCAGCGCCTCGCGTCGGAATATCAGCTGACGTTTGAATTTGCCAAGACGAAGGTTACCGATACCACAGTCGAAAATGCACGTGAGGAAGTCCTTCAGTTGCGTTCCGAAATTGAGCGTCTCGGCAATGTAAACATGGAAGCGCCGGAACAGTATGAGGAAGTCAATGAACGGTACGAGTTCCTCAAGAAACAGATTGAAGAGCTGACTGCCAGCCGCGATAAGATCCTTGCGGCGATTGAGGATATGGACCGTGTCATGGTGACGCAGTTCAAGACCATGTTTGATCAGATCAATCATGAGTTCAATGATATCTTCCACAGTCTGTACGGCGGCGGAAAAGCCCGTCTGATTCTGGAAGATCCGACCGATATTCTCAATACCGGAATCGATATTGATGCGCAGCCTCCTGGAAAAGCAGTCCAGAACAACATGCTGTTCTCGGGTGGTGAGAAATCACTGATCGCGCTCTGCGTTCTCTTTGCGATTCTGAAGGTCAAGCCGGTACCGCTGGTCATTCTCGATGAGGTTGAGGCGGCACTGGACCAGGGCAACGTAGAACGTTTTGCCCAGTACCTGCATAACTATACCGACCGTACCCAGTTCCTGGTCGTTACCCATCGTCCCGGAACCATGGAAAATACAGACGTACTTTACGGCGTTACGATGCAGAAACAGGGTGTATCGCAGATGCTGAAGGTAGAACTTCGTGATGCCATCGGCATGGCTGACGGCGAAGAGCAGGGAGGTCAGGCATGAGTTTCCTTGATAAGCTGAAAGAAACATTCTCACGCAAGGATGACCGTGCCATCTACCTGTCCGGATTCAAAAAATCCAAGGACAGTCTCGGCGGCGCACTGAATGAGATGAAGCTGAAATACAAGGGCGTCAATGACGAGTTCCTTGAACAGCTGACAATCGTTCTGCTTGAAGCAGATGTCGGAATTGAACTTGCGGATATGATCTGCGAGAAGCTTCGCGAAACCAGCAAGCTTTATGTCAATGTCACCTTCAAATGGGCGATGAACTTCCTGATTCAGACCATGCAGGAAATCTATCAGGAAACACCGGACAAACCGATCGTCTACAATGAAAACGGACCGACAGTCATCTTCATGGAAGGTGTCAACGGTTCCGGAAAAACGACGACATGCGCTAAGCTTGCGGCCATGTATCAGATGCAGGGGAAGACCGTTGCGTTCGCAGCTGCGGATACCTTCCGCGCCGGCGCCATCGATCAGCTTGCGGAATGGGGTGAACGGCTGAATGTACCGGTGATCAAAGGCCGGGAAAACGGCGATCCCAGCGCTGTCATCGTTGATGCATGCAGATATGCAAAAGAACATCAGATCGACATTCTGCTCTGTGATACGGCCGGCCGCCTTCAGAACAAACAGGGGCTGATGAACGAGCTTTCCAAAATGAACCGTGTTGCGGCACGTGAAATTGAAGGGGCTCCACACAATACCTGGCTCGTGCTGGATGCGACAACCGGACAGAACGGTCTCTCTCAGGCAGAGATCTTTGATCAGGCGACAGACCTCAGCGGCATCATCCTGACGAAGATGGACGGTACTGCAAAGGGCGGAATCATTATTTCCATCAAACACCGCCTGCATCTTCCGGTTTACTTCATCGGACTCGGTGAGCAGCCGCAGGATCTAAGACCATTTGATCTGGACGCCTATCTCTACAGTATTTCCGAGGATCTGCAGGATCATGTCGGATAAGATACGGGTAAATGAACTGCTTGATTATTACGGCGGTCTGCTTACTCCCCGGCAGCAGAAACTGTGCCGGTACTATTACAGGGAAGATCTTTCCCTGACCGAAATCGCGGAGCTTGAATCGATTTCGAAAGCGGCGGTATCCGATACCGTCCGCAAATGCAAAACGGAACTCGAGCATTATGAGTCCGTATTAAAATGCGTTCATGCGCATTCGCTTCGGACTGCGGTATACAGCCGCATGAAGCAGGATGCCGCTTGTGCGGAATATCTAAACGAATTGCTTGAAACAGAATTAATCGGAGGAAACTATGAGTAAAGTTATTTCAGTAAATTCAGGATCATCATCATTAAAATTCCAGCTGTTTGACATGCCGTCTGAGACTGTCCTCACAAGCGGTCAGGCCGAGCGTATCGGCCAGGACATGGGCGTATTTACCATCAAGGTAAATGGTGAAAAGAAGGTCAAGGATGTTCCGATTCCGGATCATAAGACTGCGGTAAAGATGCTGCTGGACAGCCTGCTGGAGTATCACATCGTTGAATCGCTCGACGAGATTCAGGGTGCCGGCCACCGTATCGTCCAGGGCGGATCCTACTTTGATCAGTCTGTTGTTGCGGACGAAAAGGTCGTTGACCGTGTCCGTGAGCTCGCTGAGCTTGCTCCGCTTCATAATCCGGCTCACCTTGTATGCTACGAGGCTTTCTGCAAGGCACTGCCGAACATCGGACATGTCTTTGTATTCGATACCGCATTCCATCAGACCATGGGTCCGGAAAGCTATCTGTTCCCGGTACCGTATGACTGGTATACACAGTACAAGATCCGCCGTTACGGCGCACACGGAACCAGCCACTGGTATGTCAACCGCAGAGCTGCGGAACTGATGGGCAAGGATGTTGAAACACAGAATATGATTACCTGCCATCTTGGAAACGGTGCTTCCATTACCGCAATCAAGAACGGCAAGGTCATCAACACCTCCATGGGTCTTACACCGCTCGGCGGAATCATGATGGGTACCCGCTGCGGTGACATCGACCCGACCGTCGTCTTCTACATGATGAAGAAGCTGGAGTGCACACCGGATGAGATGGATACCTTCCTGAACAAGCGCAGCGGTATGTTGGGTGTTTCCGGAATTTCCAGTGATGCCCGTGACATTCAGGCTGCGGTAGACAAGGGCGATGAACGTGCGATCCTTACCACAGAGCTTTATACAAACCGTGTAGTCAATGTTGTCGGCGGCTATTATGCTGAGCTCGGCCATGTTGATGCAATGGTATTCACCGCAGGTCTTGGTGAGAACGATTCCTTCTGCCGTGAGCGCATTCTGAAGGGTCTTGAAGAAGCAATGGGTCTTTCGATCGATTACGAACTCAATGCACAGATCCATGGCAAGGAGTGCCTGATTTCCAAGCCTGACAGCAAGATCAAGGTTTATATCATTCCGACAAACGAAGAACTGGTTATCGCCCGTGATACTGTCCGTCTTCTGGGGCTGTAATCATGTGGTCTTTTGACGGTCTGTTGGAAATCATTCAGTCAGCGGAAGTCATTACATTATTTCGTCATATCCATCCGGACTGCGATGCGGTCGGAAGCCAGTTTGGTCTGAAGAACTGGATCATTGAAAACTGGCCTGAAAAAAAGGTATATGCGCTCGGCAATGAATACTGTGATCAGGGAAACTGCTGGCCGGAGAGTGATACCTGCACGAAGGATATCATTCGTAACAGTGTCGCCATCATTCTTGATACGGCAAACGAAGAACGCATCGATGACAAACGGTACGAAGCCGCTAAGACAATCATAAAGATTGATCATCATCCGAACCGCAGTCCTTACGGAAAACAACAGTATGTATTTGAACGCAGTGCAGCTACCTGTGAAATTCTCGCTGAGTTTTTCAAGCAGTGTGAGGGGCAGGAAGTATCACAGAAAACCGCGGAATATATTTATCGCGGAATTCTGACCGATACCCTTTGTTTCAAGACAACAAATACCCGCGAACATACGCTGACTATTGCTGGATGGCTTTCGCAGTACAGTGTGCGGATACCGGATCTGAACCGTGAACTGTTTGAGATTACAATGGATGAATTCCGATTTGATGCGATGCTGCGGGATACTGTGATTACCACAACAGATGGCCGTATGGCTTATCGTGTTGTGACGGCGGACGAAATGAAGGACTGGAATCTGACACCGTCAGAAGTAAAGAACTTCATACCGGCATACGGCAACATCCGTGAGATTGAGATTTATGCAATCATCTGTGAAATGCCAGGATCCGATCCGGTTACATACGAAGGAAGTCTTCGTTCGAAGACTGTGACAATCAATGATATTGCCGAGCGGTTCCACGGCGGCGGACATGCCAATGCATGCGGTGTCCGGGGACTTTCCGGCAGTGAAGTAAAAGAACTTCTCAAGGCCCTCCATGAGCGGATTTCGGAGTAAAAGGATTCCTGTAAGTCAAGTATTGAATTGCTGAATGTTCGTGATAAGATAGGTCTCACGTAGAAAAGGAGAAATAGACATGGAAGCAGTAAACAAGAAGGTAATTGCAGAAACAGTTGCTGAAAAGCACAATCTGACAAAGAAAGAATCAGCAGAGATTGTTGATCTTGTCTTCGATACAGTTGCAGACGCACTGAAAGACGGTGCTAAGGTTGATATCGCAGGTTTTGGCAAGTTTGAGGTCAAGACACGTGCAGCACGTACCGGCATCAACCCGCAGACAAAGGAAACAATCGAGATTCCGTCCTCCAAGGTTCCGGGATTCAAAGCATCCAAGAGCCTTAAGGATCTTGTCCGCTAATCAGCTGTTACAGAGAACTGGTTCACTGAATCAGTTCTTTTTTTATGCAGAAGCGGTTATCAGTTTGATTCCAATCCTATAAAATTAAAGTAATGAAGAAGTTTTCAAATATACGAATGCTTCTGACAATCGGTCTGGCAGCCGCCGGCATATATTTTTCCGCTTCAAATACGGTGGCTGCGCTGATCTGCTTTTTTGCGGCAGTCTGGCTGCTGCCGCTTAAACTGACCAGATACATTCTGACGGTAAAAAGCATTGCCGCAATTCTTCTGTTTCTGCTGATCGCAAAAGAGCAGATATATCACCAGAGTTCTGATAACGGCCTGATGACCGTCACATTCATTGACGTCGGACAGGGGGACAGCACACTGATTCAGTTTCCGGACGGAAAAACAATGCTGATTGACGCCGGTACAGCCGATTACAGTGCTTCTGTAGCAAACACATTAAAAGATAACCATATTCATACAATCGATTATCTTGTCGGTACACATCCGCATGCAGATCATATCGGCGGAATGCCGGCAATCATCAGTGCATTTACTGTAAAAACGTATATCCAGCCGGAAATGAGCGGTTTCATCCAGGAAAACAACTATTTTGCGGATCGTCTTACTGCTGCTCTTAAACAAGCCGGAATACAGGCGTTTACAGCTTCATACGGCGATCAAATCGCATCAGGCGACGGATGGACAGCTGAAGTCCTTTCTCCGCGTAAAAACGCTGTATTTGAGGATCTGAATGACTATTCTCTGATTATTAAGGTTACGTATGGCAAAACAGCATTTATGTTTACCGGGGACGCCGGATATAACGCAGAACTGGAAATTATGGATGAAGATTTATCCTGTGATGTACTGAAAGTAGGGCACCACGGATCTTTTGGAAGTACCTGTACTGCTTTTCTGGCACAAACTGATCCGTCCATAGGGGTAATATCTGTTGGCAAAAACAATGAGAATAATCTGCCGAACGATTATGTACTTCAAAGGCTGACAGAAGAAGGTATCCGGATTCTGCGTACCGATGAATCAGGTACAATCGTGATTCAGTCAGATGGAAATGAAGTAAAAGTAATAGAATAAACAAAAATATGTGATTTGTTTCACATATTTAGCAAGTGAAAGGGATACAAAAGCAGAAAATATGTCTGTAATTATAAATGGCTTCATAATATAGAATTCATCGATCAGACCTGTCAGCAATAGTGTGTTCTGTTCAATAAATCATTAATAGACTCAGGATTAAGTACGCATAATTCGTAGCTGATGATTCGGTTATATGGGTATATTTTTCAATGTTCAGCAAATTTAGACCCGAGATCATATGTTAGCAACTAATTCGGTATCTGTATCTTTTTAGGAAAAGCAGCGACTCAATGAGAGCGTTTTTTATATTCCGCGAAAGGTAGTTATACGTCCCGATTCGTCTCAGAGCATCATCAATTGACGGAGAAACTGAGATTCCTGGAAAAGACACCAGATACAAGAAATATGATTGTGCTTTAAGAAGAATATAAAAAATCAATCAGAGAATCATGCGTTGTAAGAACGATTATAAAGAACAGTAATGCAGCATTCGTTAAAGTATAAATGCAGTGAAACACTGCATAGTTGATCATCACTTGATAATTAAATGTCTGATAAAGTTTTAAACCATATAACAAAAACACCTCACGCGCTTTTTATTTAATTGTACTTCGCATAATGTATGTTATGCGATTATTTTAGATTGATTTCTGGGAGGTAATAAACAGATGTTTGCTGCTCTTTCATTTTAAAGAATTCAAAAGCAATAAATCAGAAATATTGGTATGCGAATTGCTGACGCGAAATAAGTAATAACATCATCGGTATTGAGTAAATAAAATAGAACTGTAAGCAACAGAATGATTTCTGAGGCTCCGATGGGGCACCTGCCCTAGCGGGAAGAGAGGTGTCAGATTTACAGAAGGCAATCGTACGATCAGCACATTCTAACGATCAGCACATTGCCTGTGGGTCGTGGATGCTGAGGAAGGATATACGGTGTATAAGCAATTCCACTGTTATCCATATATCTTACATGCCTCTGTTTCATACTGCACTGAGAATTCCGTATGTCGCCCTTCATTCAACCACTCGCCCTTTCTGACAATGATAAAAGGGCGGTCGGGGATCTCTGAGATATGAGGACAGGGCCATCCCCAGAATATTGAGCTGAAATTATTCACAGCATCAAGCGTTCTTATTTTAAGTTTGCCGAAATAATACTTCACCGCTGAATC
The DNA here is from genome assembly GCA_017419465.1 of Solobacterium sp. GTDB lineage: Bacteria > Bacillota_I > Bacilli_A > Erysipelotrichales > Erysipelotrichaceae > Bulleidia. Next base: position 23,328 of record JAFOLE010000227.1, read on the forward strand.
CACACTCCAGAACAGCGCATATCCCCTTTTGTATCCATTTTATACAAACCACCCTGTCACTTCTTTCAGACCGAGCCCCCTCTCATTAGCCGCTTTTTATTGTGCTTTAGCGTCGCAATACCAGATAACAGGAAACCAATTATCTTTGTGGTAATTACCCTCTTATCGGCTTTAAAACGCATTATATAAATACAAGTGATAATCATAAATACAGAAATCCAATATGATGAATTATAACTAGGCTCTAATAGTGTATGTGTAGCTCCAAATCTGCAGATATGATCCGCTTTGCCACATACAGATGCCTGCCAGCAGTAGTTTGAAGAATCTCAATTCTGCCGTTATCACTGTATAAATGGTTCTGATGATTATTATCTTCTTCATTTTTTTGGATTTTTCCTGAATAGTCAGCATATTAACAGTCTTAGATTATGTTCAAGAATTCCACACAACCTATCCTCTAATCCTCTCTTAAGCACATCAATTACATGATATTAATAGTCTGTGGTGCACCAATTTTTGCGTCGTTGGAAAACCAACATCCCCGGCTTTTTTTGCATAATTTGTTAAAAATCCAAGTTATTCCTGTATCGCTTTTAATATTTCTTCATACATGCTTATAAAAAATATAAAAGTATATATTAATACACGCAATTATAAATCATCGTCGTCATCGAGATTTCCAGGATGGAACCTGGCATAAGAATCGAACATCTGACGATTCGCGACATGTGTATAGATTTCGGTGGTTTTAATATCGGAATGTCCCAGCATTTCCTGAATGGCACGAAGATCTGCCCCGCCCTGCAGAAGATGTGTTGCATAGCTGTGCCGGAGCTTATGAGGCGTGATATGTTCCTTAAAGTCCAGCTCAATGCATTTGTCACGCAGCAGCTTTTCGACATACTCACGTGTTACCTTACGGCCAAAACGATTCAGGAAAAAGAGCTGTGTATTCTTTTTCATATATACCGGCCGGACAAGGTGATAATACCGTTCAATAACAGGAATCGAGCCTGCCGGTATCGGCACAATCCGCTCTTTATTCCCTTTCCCGAGAATGCGCACAAAACCGGTTTCAAGGTCCACCCTGTTTACTGTGATAGTGACGGCTTCAGAAACCCGCATCCCACAGGAATAGATCAGTTCAAGCAGAGCATGCTGGAAGAGCTGTTCCGGATTGGTATCGTCAAATGAAGCCATCAGACGGTTAACCATATCGACAGTCGCAAAAACTGGCAGACGCTTTACCCCGCGATGTACTTCAAGATTGAGTGAAGGATCCTTTTCATCATACAGATAGGAAAGATACTGATGAAAGGATCGGATCGAGGCTGCCATCCGGGACATGCTTGTGCCCTTTTTCTCAATGCTCTGATCAACCATGAAGTCTTCGATCAGATCACCGGTTACTTTTTTTGTATCCTTAATGCCTTCATCCTTCAGAAACTCAATGTACTGCGAAAGATCGCTTTTATATGACGCAACCGTACGCGGACTTTTTCCTTCATTGACTGTAATTTCCGCAATATAGCGTTTCAGCGCATCATCGAGTTTCATGATTTCAGCGCCTCACTTGCGCGGACAAGACGTAAGCCGCCGAGTTCTTCATTCAGCTCTTTCAGAACAGAAACGGTCTCTTCCCGATGTGCTACCGCTTCATCAAACAGAGAAATCTGTGATGCGAGTACACTTTCCCCCGCAAAATCACTGACCGAGATTCCAAGCAGACGTACCGGCGTCTCTTCCCAGTTGCTGTTGAACAGCGACAGTGCATTGACATAGATATCGTCGGCTTTCCAAATCGGATCATTGAGATGGACGCTTCGGTCTATATTGGTGAAGTCATGATAGCGGATGCGGATGGAAATCAGGAATCCGGCTTTGCTGGCTTTATGAAGGCGGCCGGAAAGCGTACGGGAAAGACTTCGCAGCATTCCCCGCAGCTCATCATAATCCGTAATATCCTCAAGGAATGTCTCAGATACTCCCATGCTTTTGGCATCCCATTCCTGGACGATTTCGCGGTCATCATAACCGTTTGCCCGCCGAATCATGTACTCTGTATTCTTTCCGAAGATCGGACGCAGCAGTTCGGGATCCTTGCAGTTGGCAAGATCACCGATGGTATGAATTCCGCATTCTTCCATCAGCGGCACCGTCTTCTGCCCTACGCCGCGCATATCACCGATCGGAAGATGCCACAGCTTCTGCGGTACTTCCCGGATCCGAAGCACGGTTATTCCGTTCGGTTTTTTCATATCGCTTGCCATCTTTGCCAGAAACAGATTCGGCGCAACTCCGATGGAACATGAAAGACCGAGTTCATCGCGAACCCGGCGCTGAATTTCCCATGCAAGATCCAGCGGTTTCGGAAATGTCTGAATGATTTCCGTCATATCCGCATAACATTCATCAATACTGGCCTGCTCGATCGTGTTCGTATAGCTTTCAATGATCTTCATGAACTCTTCGGACATCGTACGGTAATACCGAAAATGCGGTTCCACGATGATCAGATCCGGGCAGAGCTTTCTGCCCATATCCACCGGCATTGCGCTGTGTACGCCAAACTTACGGGCTTCATAACTTGCAGTACTGATGACAGAACGCCGTGTTGTTCCGCTTACCGCAATCGGCTTTCCTTTCAGCGAGGGATCCAGCAGCACCTCACACGACGCAAAAAACGCATTCAGATCAATGTGAAAGTAAACCCGGCTCATGAATGCTTCTGATTCCTTTCAAACAGTTCCTTTGCGGCCGCAAGCGAAGTATCTGTCACTTCTCCGCTGGCAATCACAGCAAGCTGCTTAATGATTTCAGTTCCGCTCAGCTGTGTCACATGCGTATGTGTCTTGTCATTCTGTTCCGACTTTGAAACAAAATAATAATGTTCTGCGGTTGCGGCGACCGGCGCAAGATGGGTTACCGCAAATACCTGAGTCTGTTCGGAAAGTTCCCGCATCTTACGGCCGATGGCGGTCGCAACCGGACCGGATACACCGGTATCGATTTCATCAAAAATAACGGTCTGAATGCCCTGGAGATGGGTAAATACCACCTTCAGTCCCAGCATGAGACGGGAAAGTTCACCGCCGCTGGCGGTACGGGAAAGCGGCTTGAGGTCTTCCCCTTTATTCATGGCAATCAGAAATTCCACGCGGTCGATGCCGTTTTCATTCGGATCACATGGCGTAATGCTTGTTTCAAAACGTGCTTTCTCCAGCATCAGATCTTTGAGATTATCTGCTATCGCACGGTCGAGTTTCTTACAGCCGCGTTTACGGAGATCGGAGATTTCCTTTGCATGCTTTAAATACTCCGCATGGGCTGCGGTGATTTTCTTATCGATCTGTTCGATGAACTTCTCGCGATTAGAGTAACGGTCTACCTGTTCCTGCAGTTCATCACGGCGCGCAAGAATATCCGCAACGGTATGTCCGTATCTGCGCTTGAGACGCTGAATCAGATACAGGCGTTCTTCCATCCCGTTGATTTCTTCTTCGGAGAGGTCCATGGAGTCATAGACGCTGCGCAGCTGATCCACCGCATCTGCCCAGGCATAATACGCATCATTCATGCTTTCCCGAGCACTGCGGAAAACATCTGTATCATCAAGACTCTGTACGAGATGATTCATTTCATACATATCACCGGAAAGACTGTCGTCATACCCGCTGATGACCGCATTCAGC